>JAHHLF010000311.1 GCA_018679315.1 Bacteroidia bacterium
GATATGCGGCCTGAAAGCGACAAGAAAAAAACAACGGGCGCAGAACTGGTAAATAAAGACCACCCTGAAGTCATTGAGCTTTGGAATCTTGTATTTATTCAATACAATCGAAAGGCGAATGGTACCCTAGAAGAATTGCCCGATAAACATATTGATACCGGGATGGGTTTTGAGCGACTTTGTATGGTCCTTCAGCATAAGAATTCTTCCTACGATACGGATCTGTTCGCTCCGCTGATAGACCGGGTACAAACACTCTCAAAGAAAAAGTACGATCAATCCGAAGAGATCTCTGTGGCCATGCGAGTGATCGTCGATCATTTGCGCGCTGTATCCTTTGCTATAGCAGACGGACAATTACCGGGAAATACAGGGGCGGGATATGTGATACGCCGCATCCTGCGAAGAGCGATCCGTTACGGTTTTACTTTTCTTGAGCTAAAAGATCCGTTCATTCATAAATTGGTGGAGACACTTTCCAAAACGATGGGCGATGCCTTCCCCGAATTAAATGAACAAAGACAGCTTATTGAAAATGTGATCCGTGAAGAAGAACACTCCTTCCTTAAAACCCTGGACCAGGGATTGGTATTGCTTGAAAATGTTATTAAAAGTACCAAGGGAAAAGTGATCAGCGGAGAAAAGGCATTTGAACTATATGACACCTTTGGTTTTCCTAAAGACCTTACCGCTTTGATATTAGAGGAAAGGGGGCTTAGCATGGACGAGGAAGCGTTTAACGCTGCTTTGAATGCGCAGAAGAGCAGATCGAGGGCGGCATCAGAAGTATCTAAGGAAGATTGGGTGATCCTCGAAAAAGACAATACACAAGAGTTTATTGGATATGAATTGCTAGAGGCTGATGTGTCCTTGGTCAAATACAGGAAATTACATTCCAAGAAAGAAGGAGATCAATATCAATTGGTATTCAACCGCACCCCGTTTTATGCCGAAGGAGGCGGACAAGTAGGAGACAAAGGCTACCTGGAAGGCCCCGGTGGTGATGTGATCTATATCGTAGATACCAAGAAAGAAAATAACGAGATCGTACACTTTGCCAAGTCTCTACCGAAAGATCCCGATACTGCCCTAAGGGCCGTAGTTGACAAGAAACAACGCCAACGGACTGCGAGGAACCACTCGGCTACTCATTTGTTGCATCAGGCCTTGCGACATGTATTGGGCGATCATGTCGAACAAAAAGGCTCGGCGGTGCACTCTAAGTATTTAAGATTTGACTTCTCTCACTTTGCAAAGTTGAGTGAAGAAGAGTTGACCAAAGTAGAACGTTTTGTAAATGAGCGCATTAATGAGGGGATTCCTTTGGTAGAAAACAGAAATGTTCCCATGCAACAGGCATTAGACGATGGGGCAATGGCCTTGTTTGGCGAAAAATATGGAGATGCTGTCCGTACCATCCGATTCGGGGATTCTATTGAGCTTTGTGGCGGCACACATGTATTTAATACGGCTGATATCTGGTATTTCAAGATCACATCTGAAGGCGCTATTGCCGCAGGAGTTCGTCGGATAGAAGCCATTACTTCGGATGCAGCGCGTGATTATTTCCTGAATAAACAAGCGCAGTTAACTGAGATCAAGTCCTTGTTCAAAGGGGCCAAAGACCCCGTTTCTGCTGTAACACAACTTCAGGATGAGAATACGGCATTAAAAAAGGAACTGGAAAAACTCCAAAAGGCGCAGGCCGGCAATCTGAAATCGGAATTGATGGACAGGCTTGAAGCTCATAATGGAATTCACGTCCTTGCTGAAAAAGTTGAGCTCCCGGTTCCTGCCATCAAGGATCTGCTATTCCAAATGGGCGGGGAGCGCGAAGATCTTTTTATACTCCTGGCCAGTGAAGCAAATGGGAAGGCGATGTTAACATGTTATATATCCAAGCCTTTGGTAGAATCACATTCCCTCCATGCCGGCACTATCGTACGGGAATTAGGAAAACATATCCAGGGGGGTGGAGGCGGACAACCATTCTTTGCCACAGCAGGAGGAAAAGATGCTTCAGGCATTCCGGCTGCATTGGCCGCATTTAAAGAATTCCTTCCGTAAACAGTTTCTATGAGACAGGAGACGTCTGACTATCTACCAGACTAAGACCATCATCAATCAAGTGCCCAAGTTTAGGATTGTGTTGCTTGATGATCTCTAAATGTTCCAGGATTTCTTGCGCAAAATCCTGATCGCCATTTGTTTTTGCCAATTCGTATAATTCAACAGGGAGCAGCCAATCATTAGGATGGTTTTCCCGAACTTCTTTAAATACTTTGTTTCTGGAAATTGTCCTGTTTGTTCCCTCTCGATATGCCCTGATCTGTCCGTAAAATTCTTCCAGCTTTATTCTGTCTGGCGATCGCTCGGGATGGATCGTTGTTGAAGATAGCGAGTGTGTTACCAGGTTGAAACTGTTTAGATCGGCAGGACCATTAAAAGCAGATACGATCGTAACACCTACAGCAATGCTATACAAGCCCTCACCCGAGTCATAGATCAAGTTATTTTTATGGGTAACCTTGCATCCGGTAAAAGTGACCAGGATGATCTCGCCTTTGAGATTGCGGGTGCCTGTTATGATCTTGCCGCTTACCTTAATATCTCCTTCATATTCCAGGGTTATCGTTTCACCTTCATAAATATTATAGGCTTTCAGATCACGTGGACTCATATCTTCAATGGCTAAATTGATGCCTTTGAGTTTCCCGAGTGGCGTGCCAAAACCCGTAAGGTGGTATTCTGTACTATGGCCGATCAATTCTTTTTCCCGGTAGGCTAAAGCGGTAGGTCCCTTTGTCTGAATGTAAACGGGCTCCCCTTCGCATTCAATAACACTATCAAAAATGCCAGAGATCTGAAGGCCTGTACTCAATTCCACTGTACCCAATTCCTTTGCTTCTATAAGCTTTCGTGCCCCATCAAGACCACCTTTACGTAAAGCCATCGTATTCGCAAATTCTTCCAATACCTGACTCAAAAAGGCAAAATCAGGAGTAACGAACAACTGGGGCTGTGGCTTGGTGATATCAAAGGAAACATAGGCTGTATCTATGGAATAAGGTATCTTTTTTACTTGATCCGTCATACACCAACTGCTTTCACCTATGGAGGATAGTAATCCTGCTCCATAGATCTTCGGATCCTCAACGGTGCCAATGAGTCCGTATTCTACGGTCCACCAGTGCAGATTCCTTATGAGGGCCATTTCCGATGGCTCCCCCATATTGTCCTGTAGGTATTCTATCTTTTTCTCGGCTTCTGTAATTTCTTCTTCCGGAGTTCCGGGGGCTTCCTTAATAATAGAAAGGTGCCTTACTGCATCATACAATTCATAATCCTTTGCGCTGGAAATGGCCTTGCATCCGATCTCTCCGAAGCGCCGCAAATATTCTGCATATTCGGGATTAGCAATAATGGGTGCATGCCCTGCGCCTTCATGTATAATGTCAGGAGCAGGTGTGTATTCAATATGTTCAAGCTGGCGAATGTCCGAAGCGATCACCAATACATTATATGCCTGGAATTCCATAAAAGCAGAAGGTGGAATAAATCCGTCTACGGCTACAGCGGCCCATCCGATCTCTTTCAGGATCCTGTTCATGCCGTACATGTTTGGAATATGATCTATAGAGATCCCGGTTTTGCGCAGTCCTTCCAAATAAGAACCATGTGCCACCTTGCTCAGATAGTCTACATTCTTGCGCATAACATAGCGCCATACAGCCTGGTCAATAGGGCTGTAATCTTCGTAATTCTGTGGTTTAATAAATTGTCTGAGATGAACAGGTAGTTTATCCAGTATCAGGTTAGATTCGTACGTCATCAGCTATTCCTTTGTACCTATAAAGATACAAAAAACCGCCCCGACGTTTACTGTCGGAGCGGCTGTTTTTAGTTGGAAGCAATCGCGTTTGGGGGATACCTGGCGAGTATCTCACTCACAAATTCTTTTATGCGTTCTTCCTTCTTCTCTATATTCCGGAAGTTATTGAGGGAACCTTGTCCGCGCCCCTGCCATACTAATTCCTTATTCTTGGCATCGATCAGATCAATATACAGGGCGCCTTCTGTTCTGGTGCTGACATTCGGACCCCAGTAGCCTCCCCAGGGACCCCAATAGCCACCCCAGTAGCCTCCCCAATAGGGATAACCCCAGCCCCAGCCGAAGCCAAAGGAGTTGTTAAATACATCAACGCGTTCTTTTTCCTTGGTAAAAATACTTACCAAAAGATCCGGAGATTCGGATTTTACTAAGCCACGAGACCCCATTTCGGCCTCGATCGCCCTTAGGATCCGTTTCTTGTCAAGATCAGAGATCTCTGCCTTGTCAATACCGGTTTTGTAAAATGCATAGCTCTTATACTCACTAAAATTGGTATCCCTGTCATAATCTGTCACCACTCTTACGGACACACAGGATGCCAGCATGAGGAGCGCCAATGCAGGGATGGAAAATTTCTTTAAACTTTTCATAACAATACGTTTTTATACTTCACTTCACTTTAAAAATGCACAAATATCATGCCGAAACAAGGCTAAATCTATCCTTCAGGAAGTCCGTTCATTAAAGCCATACGGACAATGTCTGCATCTGCTCTCACAACAATATCCGCGTTTTAAATGGTATTGTTTTGTAAACACCCGATACCCGTCCTCGGACCAATAATAATCTCCTTCTTCCAGGGGAATATATTCTTTCATTGCGCGCAAGCTCAAGTTTTATAAAGGTAAATGAAACCCAGGAACATTGTGCAGGGTTTAACTTTTTATGAGGTTGAAAGAGGGTCAAGGGGGTTCTGCTAATTTCCCGGTGTGATATTTTACAATTATCTTTAGCAAATAGCGTTAGTCAATTACCTATGATCGTTATCATCCGCCACTTGTTCTATCGTAATTATGTCGGCCTTTCGCTCTGGCCTTTTATTATCTTAAAGGAAGACCACCTGAAAGATGATATCTACCTGTTAAATCATGAGCGAATCCACCTCAGGCAGCAGATCGAATTATTAGTCATCCCATTTTATTTTTTCTATATCCTGGAATGGGTTATACGATGCTGCTATTATTTTGACGGATATAAGGCATATCAAAATCTCAGTTTTGAGCGGGAAGCATTCAGGCATGAAAAAGACCTGGACTATTTGCAGAAGCGCCGGGCCTTTAGTTTTCTCAGATACATGTAGGTTTACCAATATTGGAATCCGGAAACGAACATATCCTGCTCCCAGAATTAACAGACCAAGGAATTCGCCTTGATGTAAAAAGGGAAGATCTCCTGCACCCCGTAATATCCGGAAACAAATTCAGAAAGTTTAAATATAACCTGGAAAGCGCTCGAAAAAAAGGGAGCAAGACTCTGCTCACCTTTGGAGGAGCCTATTCCAATCACATTTTAGCAACTGCCTGTGCCGGCAAAGAAAACGGGTTTCAAACCATAGGAGTAATACGCGGGGAAGAGATAGCTGAAAAGTGGAAGGAGAATCCCACACTTTCCAAGGCCAATGAGTACGGCATGAACTTCAGATTCCTTAGTCGTGAAGAATATCGAAAAAAAGAAGATCCCCTTTGGTTGCAAGATTTCCTGGAAGGTATGTGCGATCTGTATGTGCTTCCTGAAGGCGGAAGTAATGCGTTGGGCATTAAAGGATGTGAAGAAATTATCGTCCCTTCGGATAAAAAATATAGTCACATATGTTGCGCAGTAGGAACAGGAGGTACCATGGCAGGGATCGTTAATTCGAGCAACTCAAATCAGCAGGTAATCGGATACCCGGTACTCCAAAATTCAGATTTAGTTAAAGATATTCATAACTTTAGCTCCCAAAGCAACTGGACTTTGGAAACTAAGTATCACTTTGGCGGCTACGCCAAAACTTCATCAAAGCTTATTCAATTCATGAATTCCTTTAAGGAAGACACGGGTATTTTATTAGACCCTGTGTATACGGCAAAGCTTTTCTTTGGTATTTTTGACATGATTAAAAACAGAAAATTCCCCCGGGAAAGTAAGATCTTAGCCATTCATACCGGTGGTTTACAAGGCATTACAGCTATGAATATGAAATTGAGAAAAAAGAACTTAAGCCTAATCAAATTATGAAGCAAGCACTGTCTGTACTAGTCATTGCCTGTTTATTAGTGAGCTGCGGAGCTAAGAAAAGGGCTAGTAAAAAAGATTCCCGGCAATATGATGTTGCTAAAAAAGGGACATATCCTTTACCTGAAGATACCGGGAAGTTTGTCCGGTTTAAAGTCAATTCTGTAGAAGAATACGTATCCTTATTTTCGGAAATAGCGCAGCATGAAATGGAGCTGTATGGAATACCTGCGAGTATTACACTGGCACAAGGTATGTTGGAAAGTGGAATTGGTATTGGACCATTGGCCTTAAAATCAAACAATCATTTCGGTATTAAATGCCACAATGGTTGGGAAGGCGATAAGGTGTATCATGATGATGATACCAGCCAGGAATGTTTCAGAAAGTATAACCACCCCTTGTATTCATTTAGGGACCATAGCATCTTCTTGTCTTCCCGTGTTCGGTATGCCTCATTATTTAAGCTGAGAAGGAATGATTATGTAAGATGGGCCAAAGGTTTGAAAAAAGCCGGATATGCCACCGATCCAAAATATGCGGCTAAACTCATTTCCTTCATTGAACGATATAAGCTCCATAGATTCGACAGCAGGAAAAAAGGCATCGTTGTAGCCAATGATCTCCCTGAACAAAGAGATCCCAACGCGGCTGTTGAATACCAAATCCATAAGGTAGTGCGAGGAGATACATTGTATTCTCTTTCGCAGCGATATTATGTGCCCATAGAAGATATCATGGCGTTGAATAATATGGAATCCAGTTTATTGAACGTAGGACAGGAATTACGGATACGTGAGAGGGAAGGTCAATAATATTTTACTATTTGAGTTAGTTCAAAACACTATCCAAAAAAAGAACCCTGAAGTACATACTTCAGGGTTTCTTTTTATCCTTTACGGGAGTGTGATCTTTTGCCTTTCCCATGCTTGTGATGTTTCGGACGATGTCTTTTGTGTTGGACTAGTTTTTCCCACTTTTCAAATTGATCTGCCGATAGGATATTTTTAATTTCCTTCTTATGTGCGATCTGAGCATCCAGTCGCTCATTCATCATTTCGTAACGCTTTTCAGAAGACAATTTCTCTTGATCTTCTTCCTGTTTCATTTCTTTGCGTTCAGCCATTCGGGAATCCCGTTCTTGTTCTTTTTTCAGGAGTACTACCTGCATTTGCTCTTGCTGACTTTCATTCAGATCAAGGGCTAAGGTCAGCTTTTTAGTTTGCAATTCGGAACGTTGTTCCGCTGTAAATTTGTGCTCTTTTCCATGTCTGGGTCCGCGATGAGCTTCCTGTCCCCAAACACTAAGCCCAAAAAGTAACAAAAGGGCCATCATTATAGTTTTCATGTGTATAATTTTTAGATTCCTTTTTAAGACTTTGTAAAAGGCGGATAGTTTAACCCGTTACCCTGTTTTAATAGAAGATTAACAAAAAAACCCTGTAGTATGCACCACAGGGTTTTCCATAGTTAGTAGTATTAGCTGAGTTCACTTTACGTTATAAGATTTTCTGTCCTGATCCTCGGAAATATCATCAGATAATTCTGTATCGACAACCTGGGGTTTCGTATTCTCAAATTCCTTGAAAGAATCGTGAGTTGTAGTATAATAGATTATCACGGAAATAACGAGCGCAATAAAGTAGAAGAGGCTCTTTAATTTGTAATTCATGATTTGGGGCTTTGGTTCTACCAATTTACCATAAAAAAAGCCCCCTTCCCGGCAGATGTTGCCAAACAAGGCTGTTGATGTTGTCAACTATGTCAAAATTGTGGTGTGTTCGATGAACTACACTTCATTGATCTGCAGCAAATCTGCAGATCATCGATAAAATGGTCATATTATCGAGGGTCCAGGATCTGACGAATGCGCTCACGTGCATCTTCCAGGTGGTATCTGCTGATCGGATCCGAAGTGCGACCAATTGCCGGCCCAAGCTGCCTCTCAAGCGTTTTAAGCTCTGCCCGGGCTACGGAACGAATATCAGACTGACTCGTATTTACGATAGTCGACTTTCTATATCCGCCAAAATCAGGGAGTTTTTTCTGGTTCTCTGCCGTCATCAGGTAGGCCAAACGATCAATATGGGCTTTCTGTAAATTACGCCTGTATGTATCAATGGATCTGCCTCTTTGCAACTCGCTCCAGAGACCATTGCGTAGCTCACGCATCATTTCTACCAGAGAATATGCATTGTTTCCATTCAGGGTTTCATTTTCTATGATCCTTGCCATTTTACCCAAACTTAGAACTGAATTAAGTCCGCGAACTTGAATATTTCTAATTCGTTCTACCGAGCCTGAATACTCAATACGGGAGAAAAGTTCTTTATCAATAAGCCACTCCGGTGTTTTGAATAGATCATCCTGCAGGAATTTCATACATGCCTTTTGATGTGCTTTAGGCACATGGGTATAAACAGCACCTTCTTGCTCATAGGTTTTATGATATTCATACACGCCTCCGATATTTGCAGCAACGTGTCGTGTATATCGGTTGAATTGATTCACTACTTGCTGATATAGTGTTCCCAGATCATCGTAATCTTTCCCGTCTTCGGCGGTCCATGTGATCAACTTAGGTACAATCCGTTTGAGGTTTGCAATCCCGTACCTCCCAGCTTTGACAGCATCGTCGCCCAGATCTTCTGTTTGTGAACTCGGGTCAACAACATCACCGACCTGCTGATGTCCGAAGCGATACATCGGATCGCCGGCATGAGCCAGGATCCATTTATCCAGGATAGGCTTTTCATCTTCAGCACTTGTATTCAGGATGGGTCGGTATCCCCATTGGATCGCATATTTATCATATATACCAATGTTGGGCATAAGCGCTACATCTCCGTCTTCGGGCTGAGCGATATAATTGAATCGGGCATAGTCCATGATCGAAGGAGCCGTACCATATTTTTTCGTAAAACTTTCAGAACGCAATGAATCTACCGGATAGGCAACACTGCTTCCCATATTATGTGGCAGGCCAATTGTGTGTCCTACTTCATGTGCGGAAACAAAACGGATCAAACGCCCCATTATCTCATCTTTAAACGCCACACCGCGGGCTTCATCATTGATAGTGGCAGTTTGAACGAAATACCAATTGCGTAAGAGCGTCATCACATTGTGGTACCAGTTAATGTCGGATTCAAGTATCTCCCCACTTCTTGGGTCACTAACATGGGGCCCATTGGCATTTGGGATAGGCGATGCCAAATACCGTACTACCGAATAGCGGACATCTTCTGGAGACCATTCCGGATCTTCTTCCGGACTTGGTGGATCTTTGGCCAGGATGGCATTCTTAAACCCAGCCTCCTCGAATGCTACTTGCCAGTCTTCTATACCTTGTTTAATGAAGGGAACCCATTTTTTTGGGGTAGCTCTATCTACATAATAGATGATAGGCTTCTTGGGTTCTACCAACTCCCCGCTTTTAAACTTTTCTATATCTTCTTCCTTTACTTCCAGTCGCCAGCGATCAAGAAACCTGATCGTCTTGCTTTCTTGTACGTCAAGGCCATAGTCTACTTGTCCGCGTGCAAACCAGCCAACACGCCTGTCAAAATATCTGCGTTTCATAGGCGTTTCCGGCAAGAGGATCATTGAATTGTTGATCTCTACTGAAATGGACCCGAGACTCCCATTGGATGGAGGATTGGAAGCCGCGTAGGTCTTAACGTGACGTGCTTCAATATTTAATGGGTAGCTTTTTAAGGTTTCAATGTAACTACGTGGTCCATCGAGCTTGGTGATCTTATATTGCTTCCTCCTGAATTCAGGTAATCCCAGTGCTTTAACGTCTTTAGTAAACAGATCATTTATCTGAATGACGGTCGCAGGCGCCAGCGAATCTTTTTTGAAGGCTTTTATGTCGAATGCGTAAAGAACGGGTTCAAAATTGGAATTTACCACTGCTTCATGAACCGGAAGGGAATCGGCAGCCACTACATCATGACTTACGACTCGCAATAAGACTTTTTTGGGTTTCTTTTCCCATCGCAACACCTGGGTATTGATCTTTCCTCCTCCGAAACCAATGCCAGAAGCTGTTTTAGAAATTCTGCTCACCATAAGCATTTCTCTTGTAAAAAGGGAATCAGGGATCTCATAAAACCAATCTGAATCTACCTGGTGTACATCAAAAAGCCCTTTATCTGTTTTGGCCTCCTTGGTGATCACCTTTTCGTAGGGTTTGATATCTCCCTTCTTTTCTTTGGATTTTTCCGAGGTTTTTTCAGTGTCTTTATTTTTCTTTTTGAAAAGCTGCCCGTGGATTGTTTGGGACGATAAGAATAGGCAAACGCTTAGTAGCGCCATGCGAATAAATATGCGGGTCATATGAATACAGTTTTGGTAAATGAAGCCGAAAGATACCAATTCTTTTAGAATGGATTATATATAGGTATGATTGGCTAAGAGTGTGTTAAACATCTCTAAAAACTGTAACAACTGCAAAAAGATTTCGTCATATAAGCAAACAATCAATTTAGAGGATGGATTCATGCTCATCCTCATTCAATCAAGAATGAACAAACTACTAATCTGTGGAATGGTATTGCTAAGCACTACTGCCACACCGCAAAATGAAAATCCCCTTTTGGATGATATATGTCAGGAAGTGGTCCTAGGTTTAGATCCAGCTGTCATAAATGTACCACACGAATTTATCCGACTCCTCGGTGAGGAATGCGCCGAAGAAGTCTCATGGAATGAAATAGCCTTCCTGGAAGAAGATGAGTCTGAAAACCTGGGCTTTGAAAGCTCAGCTTACTTACCTGAGAATTTTGATCCTTACGCAGCCCCAACCGACCTGGCAGGGATCAATTATATCGAAGAAGAAGCAGACTTAGATCCATATATAGACACGGCACTTTATTTGCCGGAAGGATTTAGCGCCTATGATGTCTATGTGAATTGGGAAACTATTGTATATATAGAAGAAGAAGACCTGGAATTAGGATTTGACACGGCAATGTATTTGCCAGTAGGATTCGATCCTTATGCCTCGGTTGTCGCAAAATAGACAGATACGTTCTTTAGTCACTTTGAATTAGTTGGTAGCCCCTGACATTAAATGTCAGGGGTTTTTTTATGACCTTGTTCAAGTTGTTGAGCAAATCGAGCATTTTACTCGATTTTTAACAAATATTTAACAAAAAATTGTTCAATATCGACTTGGTAAAAGCTAAACAGTATTATTGCCATCTCAGCAATTTAAAAGGTCCCGGAATGCGAAGTTCGCAATGGGGGAATATAAATGTTAAAGAGCCCATTATTCGGGAGTTGAGAGCGATTTGTTAAGGAATTCAGAAGGACAATAATAACCTCAAAACCGGGTTGTATCTTTGTAACAAATAATAAACTTAACGTTATGAAAAGAGAGATTTTAACAGGAATTTTAGGGTTGGCTACCACCGCCCTTGCCTTTGGAATGCAGACTGGGAATTCTCCAATACATACCCCGCATATTGAAGGGGATAGCATAGCCTATATTGAGGAAGAAATTCCGGTTGATTTAGGTTTTGATACGGCTACATATTTACCGGAAGGTTTTGATGCCTATGATCTGCCTGAGAACATTATGGATATCTCTTATATAGAAGAAGAGGCCAGAGTGGAATTGGATTTCGATTTAAATAAATACCTCCCCAAAGCCTTTAATCCTTATAAAGAGTATTTTGATTTAAACAGCATCCAGTATATTGAGGATGAGGAAGTGATCGAATTTGATTTTGATATCCAGGATTATTTACCAGCGGATTTCACACCCGTATCAACTTTCTAATAGAATAGAATAGTAACATAGGATTATTAAAAACCCTGTAGTATGGACTACAGGGTTTTTTATGTAAAACTTACATCTATATAAGAAAAAGACTACATTTACGTTAACTTAAGGAATGTAAACCCTTAATTTTAAGTATACGTGATGACCCTGTTTTTCCGATAATTCGGGATGGCAGGGTCTTTAATTGAATAGTGCTGGGACGACAAACTGAAAGACTAAGATTAATAAGGCCACCGAGATCAGGTTTAAAATGATACCCGCGCGAGCCATTTGATGCACTTTTATATAACCGCTTGCAAATACAATGGCATTGGGTGGCGTGGCCATAGGAAGCATAAAAGCACAGCTACTTGCCATGGTTACGGGGATCAAAAGGTAGAGGATAGGAATATCCAGTCCGATGGCAATACCGGCCACGACAGGAGCCAGCACGGCTACAAGGGCTACATTGCTCATCAGTTCTGTCATAAAGAGCATTAATAAGATCAATAAGGAGGCTGTGATAAGAATGGATAGTTCTGCGCCGGCGATCGCACTGGCAACTACATCTACGATACCGCTGACCGACATCCCCCGGGCTAATGCCAAACCTCCTCCAAAGAGAATCAAGATTCCCCAGGCCAGCTTCTTTGTGTCTCTCCATGTGATTATAAAATCCCCCTTCCGAAAATTATAAGGCAGAGAGAACAAGGCAATGGCACACATCATACTTATAATGGTATCTGATAATCTTAAACCCGGAAAGATCTCATTGATCAGGGTGCGGAAGACCCATAGAAAAACCGTCACCCCAAAAATGGCTAGCACCATTTTCTCCTTGCCTGTGGTAGGACCTAATTTTTGCAATTCATCGCGGATCACCTCACGTGAGGCTTGAAATTGCAATTGGTTATTTGGGAACATCCACTTAACCAAAACCAAATAACAGATAGTAACCATGATCAATGAAAATGGCAGGCCCAATGTCATCCATTTTAAGAAGGATATCTCAATGTTGTATTCATTTTCCAAAAGCCCGATCATCACCGAATTAGGAGGCGTACCAATAACAGTAGCAATGCCTCCTGCATTCGCTGAAAACGCGATCCCTAACATAACCGACAATGCAAAATTCTTGTCTCCCTTAGTAAAACCATCTGCATCATCGATCAATAAGGAAATCACAGAGATGGCGATGGGTAGCATCACCACCGTACTTGCCGTATTACTGATCCACATACTAAGAGCAGCCGTAGCGATCATAAATCCTAGAACGACCTTATTAGGTGTTGTTCCGGTGATCTTAATTATAGTCAGTGCAATGCGCTTATGGAGGTTTACTTTTTCGAGCGCCAGCGCCAGGATAAATCCACCAAAGAATAGAAATACGATCGGACTTCCATAGTTGGCCCCTACATCGGCCATGGGCATGACTTTTAAGATCGGAAAGAGCAGTAGAGGGAGCAGTGCAGTTACTGATATGGAGACGGTTTCCGTGATCCACCAGATCACCATCCAGGCGGCCACTGCAATGACCGGATTGGCAAGTTCTTTCCCCGGCATCAGATCAGGCAAAAGAAATATACCCAGGAAGGCGAGCGGCCCCAATAGCAATCCAAATTTGCGTTCTAGACCCATTTGGTTGATTTGAGTCCTAAACTAAAGATTTAAAATGGAATGATAAATTTTCGGTTAATCCTGTAGATAGCAAAGCAATTCCTCTCCTTCTTTCACCACTTTGGCAAGTCCGAGTTTACCCAACCCCTTGATCCCCTTATCCCAGGCCTTATTGCTTAAACCTGCAGCCTCCTTGAGCTGGACCAGCCCCACCGGACTTTCTTTTTTCAGAAGGTCCAGAATGGTCTTCTCATTATCCTTGAGCTCCACTGTCTTCTTTTCAGGCCGCATTTGCGGAAAGAACAAGACTTCCTGTATAGAGGTGTTATCAGTAAGTAACATAACCAGCCTGTCTATGCCTATTCCAATGCCGGAAGTAGGCGGCATTCCGTATTCCAGTGCCCGAATAAAATCCCGGTCGATAAACATGGCCTCGTCATCTCCTTTTTCGGATAATTTCAGCTGCTCTTCAAATCGTTCTTTTTGGTCAATAGGATCGTTTAACTCAGAATACGCATTAGCGATCTCATTCCCATTGATCAAGAGCTCAAAGCGCTCCGTAAGTCCTTCTTCAGATCTGTGAACCTTTGTCAGCGGACTCATTTCCACGGGATGATCTATAATGAATGTGGGCTGCAGATAGTGGTGCTCACAGCAAAAGCCAAAAATGTAATCGATCATTTTCCCTTTACCCATGGTCTCGTCGATATCTACCTCTAACTTATTGGCAATCTCACGTATACCTACCTCATCCATCCCTTTCAGGTCATAGCCGGTATGTTCCTTGATCGAATCTAAAATCGACACACGGGGATAGGGCGACTTAAAATCGATCTCCTTCCCGTCAAACGTTACTTTTGTGCCTCCGGTAGTGTCAATAGCCACTTTTTCCAACAACTGCTCCGTCGTGTCCATCATCCAGTTGTAATCCTTGTAAGCCACATATAATTCCATAATGGTGAACTCCGGATTGTGCGTCCGGTCCATGCCTTCATTCCTGAAATCCTTGGAGAATTCATAGACTCCGTCAAAACCACCAACGATAAGCCGCTTTAAATACAATTCATTGGCGATCCTAAGATATAAGGGTATATCCAGCGTATTGTGGTGTGTGATAAACGGTCGTGCAGCTGCACCTCCCGGTATGGGTTGTAAAATAGGCGTTTCCACCTCCAGGTATCCTTTCTCATTCAGGAATTCCCGAATGCTGCTGGTGATACGTGTACGCTTTATGAAGGTGTCCTTGACCTTCGGATTGACAACAAGATCTACATAGCGCTGTCTGTAGCGCTGTTCCGCATCGTTAAACTCATCGTACAGATTGCCATCTGCATCTGATTTTGGCAAAGGAAGCGGGCGCAAGGATTTGCTGAGCACAGAGAAATTCTTGACCATGACGGTTTTCTCTCCAACCTGGGTCGTGAATAAGGTTCCCTCGATCCCAATAATATCCCCTATATCCAATAATTTTTTATAGACCTCATTGTATAAGGTCTTGTCTTCCCCGGGACAGATCTCATCCCGGTTAAAATATACCTGTACACGGCCTTCTGAATCCTGGAGTTCAGCAAAGGAGGCTTTCCCTTGTATACGTCTCGACATGAGTCGGCCTGCTATCACCACCTTCCTGCCTTCCTCATACTGTTGTTTCACATCAGAGGAAAGGGTATCAACCGGGTATAAGGGTGCCGGATAGGGATCAATACCAAGTTCCCTTAGTTTTGCCAGCTTTTCTCTGCGTATAATTTCTTGTTCGGATAGTTGCATAGGGCCTAACTCTGGCTGCAAATATAGGTACATTGGGCTAATCTATCAATGCAGGTATAGGTGTAACGAATCGTCGAAATTGTCGACATATAAGTACATCAATCCCGCCTTCTCCGCCTTAGGCGGATTCGGCGGACACAGCAAAAAACCTACGTTATGAGCTTTTGGAGAGTACTCTTAGCTATTATATTTCCGCCTTTGTCTGTTATCGGCAGGGGTTGCGGTTCCTTTCTTATTGTTTTATTGCTTACCCTCTGCGGGTGGGTACCCGGGGTGATCGCCGCTTTGATCATCCTCAATAATACCAATTAGGAGTCGTATCTTTGTGCTTCTG
>JAHHLF010000127.1 GCA_018679315.1 Bacteroidia bacterium
TATCCTTGAAAAATGAACGCTATTATTTTGGGAGCCTGTCTTCGGATAATTCATTTTACTTCTCCGACCTGGAAATGCGGTACAAAGCAATTCCTAAGAAACTCACTCTTCACTTCCTCGCGGCCAATATTTGGGATACGGATACATTTCGAAATTACACGATCAATGAAACAGGGTTTGCTAGTTCAAATTTCCGATTGCTGCCACGCTACTTCTTCCTAAAAGTAGATTATCGGTTTTAAAGTAAATTTCGCTTCCTACCAGTCTATAACAGATTCTCCTTTCTGTGATAAGAGCTCATTGGTTTTACTAAAGTGGGTATTGCCAAACCAAAGTCCCCTGTTGGCGCTTAGTGGGGAGGGATGGCCAGAGGTGAGAATATGATGCTTGCTGGCATCGATCAAAGAAGCTTTTTTCTTGGCAAAACCGCCCCAAAGCAAGAAAATTAAACCTTGTTTTTCTTCAGACAGGGTGCGGATCACGGCGTCGGTAAACCGCTCCCATCCTTTACCTTGATGGCTACCTGCTTGCTGTGCTCTTACTGTGAGTGTGGCATTCAGTAATAGAACGCCTTGTTTAGCCCAACGTTCCAAATTACCACTTTTAGGGTAAGGTACTTTGACATCATTGGCCACCTCCTTAAATATGTTGATCAAGGAAGGGGGATAGGGGGTTCCATCCCGAACTGAAAAACACAAACCGTGTGCCTGGCCGGATCCGTGATAGGGATCCTGTCCAATGATCACAACTTTGGTCTTATCAAATGGAGAATGGTCAAAGGCAGCAAAGATCTCTTTTCCGGGTGGAAAACATTGCTGTGATCGGAATTCTGTTTTTACGAACTGTACCAGGTCTTTGAAATAGTCCTCGTTAAATTCAGTCGATAAGCGAGATTTCCAGCTAGGGTCTATACGAACATCCATGTATGCATTAAATCTGGCTTAAAAATAGCCGATTTAGACATTTAGGACAAACACCTGGTTTTAATCAGAATATTGGGTCTGAGCCAATTGATCTTGTACGATTTCCTCCTTGCTCTCTCGTTGAAGTAAACTGTCGAGATAAATTTTAGTTGTCTTATTCTTACCTAATTCGTGTGACTTTGTCGCCCAAATAATGGCTTCCTTTAACCGGCCATTGTATTCATACCATACAGCCAGGTTATGGCAAGCACGTTGTCTGACGCGAACTTTTGGGTTATTTACTTCCTTTTCCCAAAGAGGCTTTACTCTATCCCAGTCCTCATTCAGCGCATGCTCATGTGCCTCCTCTAATACAGGTGAACCCTTTATGTAGTAAATGCGCGGGATCTTTCGCTCCATAGGTTTAAGACGCGAGCCATAATGGGTGCCGCTCATTTTCCCCTGGTAAACGATATCTTCATGTCGGGAACCCAGATCTTCCAGGGCACGAACAGGTGTTACCCCCTGCCCTATTGATATTATTTCCTCACGGGAAGAAAATTCATCCAATATTTTCTGACTTTTTGGCTCGTAGATCCGCCAGCCATTCTCGATCAATGTCTCAACTGTGAGCTCATGTCCGCGGACTTTATTCTCAACACGAATAAGGTCTAATGCCAAATAAGATGTTTTTTTCAACTTTACTTCCGTATCCGTTTCATAATTAGCAAGGGCAAATATAGCCTCCAACTCATGCTTTTTGCAAAGATTGGCTATACTCTGCCATGCCACTTGTTCAGGCTCTGTTCCCAAACCTATTAATACGTCAGGGGTATCGGGTATAAGGACAACTTCATCAAATCTTGCATCTGCTTCAAGCGTCTCCTTAAGCCCTTCCAGCGCAGCATGAACGCCACTTTCTGCCAAGCGGCTGTCTTCTTTTGTAAAGTATGCTTCAAGCTTGTCTTTGGAAATTTCAGCCGCCTCCGGATTGCTGCTGTTGATGATCCCTATCCGACTCATCCCTTGTTCAAGGTTAATGGCCGCCGGTTCCAATGCTGTAACTTCTAAATTACTAGTCGCCCCACAGGAGGATAAAAACCCTAAGACTAGTAGTCCCAAAACAAATTGTAGACTGCGTGTCATGCTAATTCTGATTTCTAGTGACGCCCTTAAGGGCATCATCCACATATTTCTATTATTTACACGTTTTTTCTGCCTGAATATTGTACTAAAACGCGATAAATGTTGTCAATAGGGCCGTTCTGTTCATATAATGATCCGATTCTAAGCCAACAGTTGGTAAAAACTGTGCATTTTTTAAGAAATCGCCCATAATTCCTACCTTTACGAGCCCAATAGTAATAATGCATATACCTGCAAAAACACTTGACGATTTAGAGTTTCCGATAGTCTTAGAGCAGCTGGCCGATCATTGTGTCACAGAAGCCGGTGCAAAGGCTGCCATCAGGATCACACCCATTAAGGAAGAAGGGCTTATACTCAACGCCCTAGGGAAAACAAAGGAATACCTTGATTCCTTTGAGCTTGATTCTGTCATACCGAACCATGGTTTCGATCCAATAGATAATGAACTCAGGTTGCTGGGCATAGAGAACACCTCTCTTGAAGTTGATGGATTTCGCCGTATTTCAGGAATTTGCCAATCCGGCAC
>JAHHLF010000225.1 GCA_018679315.1 Bacteroidia bacterium
GGCCAAACTACTTGCATCAAGATCCCTGGAAAAACCTAGTGTTATGAGTGGGGCTTTATACAAAGATGTATGGTACCTTCCCGGAGGTGATAGCTGGGCGGCCCAATTTATTGAAGATGCTAATGCCAATTATATCTGGGCAGATTCACCGGGCACTGGCAGCTTATCACTCAGCCTGGAACATATATTGGAACGTGCTACCGATGCAGATATTTGGATCTCCCCATCCCAATTTACATCCCTGGAAGAAATGCTGGCAGCCAGCCGCCATTATGCCCAATTTAAACCCCTAAAGCAAAAAAGAATATACACCTATGCCCTAAAGCGAGGAGCTACCGGCGGATTGATCTATTTTGAATCAGCACCTCAACGGCCCGATTTGGTGCTCAAGGACCTTATCCATATCTTTCATCCCGACTTGATGCCTTCGCATCAGCTACAATTCTTTAGTCTTTTAGAATAAGTGTTTTTACGCGCAAAACATACTGTTCCTTTTTTGTTTTTATTCCTGCTGCTATGCCTGTGTTTTTTGTTGAACATAGGACTGGGTTCGGTAGATATTCCATTCTCAGATATCTTGAAGTCGATATTTAGTGCAGAAACACAAGACGGAAACACCGCTTATATTGTCAGGAATTATCGACTCCCTAAAGCATTTACTGCAATATTAGTTGGAGCCGGTCTTTCTCTAAGCGGCTTGTTAATGCAAACACTGTTCAGGAATCCCTTAGCCGGTCCATTTGTTCTGGGTATTAGCTCCGGAGCCAGTCTGGGCGCAGCTATTTTATTAATGGGTGGCGCCTTATTAGGCGGGGCGGTTGCAACCTTTTTTTCAGGAGATATAGCTTTGACCCTTGCTGCAAGCCTGGGCAGTTTTCTGGTATTGGCAGTAGTTGTCTATGTAGCATCGAAAGTGAGGGACACCCTGGCCTTGTTGATCATAGGATTGATGTTTGGAAGCCTCACGGCTGCCCTCGTTTCCATTTTGTCTTATTTTGCAGATTCTGAAGAATTACAACGCTTTATTTTCTGGACATTCGGGAGTGTTGGTAATTTGAGCTGGTCACAAGTAGGTATATTAGGTATTTGTGTCATAGTCGGAGTTCTAATTTCCATTGGCTTGACCAAAACATTGAATTCTTTTCTATTAGGTGAACAATACGCCATTAGCCTCGGTGTGTCTATAGCACGTTCACGTTTTTGGATAATCATTGCCACAGGTATTTTGGCAGGTGCGGTTACGGCCTTTGCAGGTCCTATCGCTTTTATTGGACTGGCAGTACCACATTTATGCCGTCAATTATTTGGAAGTACAGATCACCGGATACTGCTTCCGGCTGTCTTGTTATATGGCCCTATATTACTTTTACTTTGTGATACAGTAGCCCAAATGCCTTCTTCGGCATATGTGCTCCCCATAAATGCGATCACTTCTCTTGTAGGGGCTCCTATAGTTATATGGCTCTTGGTACGGAAACGAAAAATGATCTTTTAGTAAATTGATATGCAACTCACTCTTGATTCTATAAACATAGGCTATCCACAAAAACATGAGGATCTCGTGGTATGTGAGGGTATACAATTCAGTGCAAATGCCGGAGATCTAGTTGGGGTTATTGGCAGCAATGGCATTGGGAAATCAACCTTTTTACGCACACTGGCAGGACTGCAGCCACCTCTGAAAGGGGCTGTCTCCCTTGATGGAAAGAACATAGCAGTGCTGAGCCCAAAAGATCTGAGTCGGCAGATAAGCGTTGTCCTAACCGATCCCATTGCAACAAAGAACCTGACTGTTCGAGAATTGATCAGTCTAGGCCGGCAACCCTATACGAATTGGCTGGGAACGCTGAGCAAAGATGACCTGATAAAAATAAACCAGGTATTATCAATGCTTCAGTTAGAAGATATCCAAAACCGCATATGTTATGAACTGAGCGATGGTCAGCTGCAACGCGTTATGATCGGAAGGGCCCTGGCCCAGGATACACCTGTGATCATTTTGGATGAACCGACAATGCATTTAGATCTGGTACATAAGGTACAGCTGTTAAAATTATTAGGATCCATTGCAAGCGAATTGCAAAAACTGATCGTATTTTCTACGCATGAGATCAACCTGGCCATTCAATTGTGCTCGCATCTCCTTGTTATGACTAAAAACGATACTCGATTTGGAAGCCCTGATGCTCTGATCAAAAATGATTCACTGCAGCAACTATTTCCGCAGAAAGAAGTGTACTTTGATCCAAAGAGTAAAAGCTTCACTTTTGAGGCAACCTCCTGATCGAAATTCTCATCAATACTGTATCTTTACTTTTATTCCCAAAATATGTCAGATTCACTCCTATATATCATACTGGCTTTGCTCTCACTGGGGGCAGGCTACCTGATCGGCTTTTACATCCGCGGCTTAAAAAATAAGGTGCAGAGCAGTGCGCTTGAGCAGCAGCGGTCCACACTGCAAAATCAACTTAACGAGCTTCAGATCCGTGAAGAAGGCTGGCGGAAAGAACAGCATGAGCAAACCATTACTTTGACTAAGCAAAGCTCAGAGATCGCACAACTCAAGGCCCGTAATGAGGAACAGCAAAAAGATGTGGAGCGGATCCAGGAGAAATTCACCAAAGAATTCGAAAACCTCGCTAACAAGATTTTAGAAGAGAAGAGCACAAAGTTTACGAAACAGAATAAGGAGACGCTAGAACATGTCCTGAATCCGCTGAAAGAAAAGATCAAAACCTTTGAGGAGAAAGTGGAGAGAAATCAAATGGAGCGCGTAAAAATTAATGCCGCTTTAAAAGAACAACTCGTAAGCCTTCAAAATCAAAATTTAAAGATCACTCAAGAGGCCGAAAACCTAACAAAGGCACTAAAAGGAGATAGTAAGTTTCAAGGTATTTGGGGTGAATTAATTCTGGAACGAGTCCTTGAGAAATCGCACTTAGAAAAAGATCGCGAGTATACTGTTCAAAAGAGCTTTACTCGTGAAGACGGAAGTCGCGTATTGCCTGATGTTATCATTCATCTGCCGGATGGCAAAAAAATGATCGTGGATTCGAAAGTTTCGCTAACAGACTATGAAAAGTATGTAAACGCAGATGAGCCGTTAAAGGATAAACATCTCAAAGATCACTTAGGCTCATTAAACAGGCATATTGCTCAGCTCTCCTCCAAAAAATATGAAGATCTCTATGATATTGAAAGTCCGGATTTTGTATTGATGTTTATCCCAGTAGAGCCAGCTTATACAACAGCTGCAAATGCAGACGAGGAATTATATCTCAGGGCATTTGAAAAGAATATTGTTATCGTTACTCCCACAACTTTACTAGCTACACTCAGAACAATAGATACATGGTGGAATAATGATAAACAACATAAAAATGCCCTGGAAATCGCCAAACAGGCAGGCGCATTATATGATAAGTTTGATGGTCTTATTGGTGATCTAATAAAAGTTGGAAAAAGAATGAACGATGCCAAAGGTGAGTATGAGCAGGCCATGAATAAATTATCAACTGGTAAAGGAAATCTAATCTCCAGGGTTGACAGAATCAAAAAATTAGGCGCCAAGGCCAAGAAATCTATGCCGGAAAGTATTCTGAAAAAAGCTCATGAAACCGACATGGAGGAAGAGGCCGAATCTTTATGAGCTTGTCTGAAGACATTTAAAACGGATAGAGATTCTTATGTGTTACTAACTGAACAAGTGCTGAGATAGCAAACCCTATACATCTTTTGGAAAATGATAATATCAAGATCGAGTTGCAACGGCCTTAGATCAAACACTGTAAATGGATAATAGTTCATATAATATTGGAATAGTCGGACTCGGGGTTATGGGATTAAACCTGGCCCGAAATGTGGCATCACGCAGTTTTACTGTATTGGGCTGGGATCCACAGGAGGAACAGCGCAGGTTAGCTGAAAACCACAAGATCCCCTGTGCCAGTTCTATCAAGGATCTGGTCCAACAACTTGAATCGCCTCGTAAAATACTGCTGATGGTGCCAGCCGGTCAGGTGGTTGATCAGGTGATAAGATCAATTAGTGCATCTTTGGATCCGGGAGATATAATTATGGATGGTGGGAATTCTTTTTTCAAAGAGACAGATAAGCGAAATCAACAACTGACAGAGGATGGGATCCATTTTTTAGGATTGGGTATTTCTGGAGGGCATAAAGGCGCCCTGGAGGGGCCTGCAATTATGGCTGGTGGCGATCCTGATGCCTATGCAAAAGTCAAACCAATCTTAGTAGCCCTGGCCGCATCTTACGACGGTACACCCTGTGTAGATTTTATGGGGAAAAGTTCGGCCGGACATTATGTGAAAATGGTTCACAACGGAATTGAATATGGCTTGATGCAGGTTGTCGCAGAAGCATTTGACTTTCTTGTAGAACTAAATGGCTATTCCTATCAGCAATGTGCTGCATTGTTTAAACAATGGAATAGCACAAGGTTGCAAGGATATCTAATGGAGATCACAGCTAACATTCTCAAAATATCATCTGGAGAGAATGCCGTATTGGATGAGATCTTTGATGCCGCCGGGCAAAAAGGTACAGGCAGTTGGACAGCACAAAATGCCCTGGAACTCGGGGTGCCAGTCCCCGGGATAGACGCGGCAATACGAATGAGACAGATATCAGGATATTGGGAGGAGCGTAGGGCCCTGAGCAAATTACTTGACGGAACCGTTTCTACTCATCAAGAGTCAGGAATAACGTCTGAGATGGTTGAAAAAGCCATTTACGCTGCATTCTTATTGGTCTATCTCCAAGGCTTCCACCAGCTACAGGTCGCCAGCAAAGAGTATGGTTTTACGTATACGCTAGCTCAGGTTGCTAAGACATGGCGTAATGGGTGTATAATAAACTCCCAAATAGTAAGATCCTTGGCAGGAGCCCTCGAATCAGTAAAAACACATCCTTTACTCGTGCAGACAATTAACGATCAATTAAAAACAGATATTGAGAGTCTCAGGTTTGTGGTATCACATGCCGTACTTAGCGGACTTTCATTACCTGGAATGAGTGCAAATTTGTGGTACTGGGACGCTTTTAGCAGAGCTGAATTACCAACCAGGATTATCCAGGCCCAGCGCGATTATTTTGGAGGACATGGTTATCAAACAGGGCCTGATAGTGATCTCACATCATTTCCCTGGGAGGTTGAATAGCTTACCAGTTAAACACCCTGCTCAGGTTGAATCCGAAGTAAATATCCCCATCTCCCCAATCTCCGACAGCATTACCCAGAAAGCCGCTCTCAAAAGTGGGCTGTGCATTCGTAAAGTGAAGCTGGAAAACATGACCGCCCGTCTCTATGTCTACACCTATGGATAAAGGGTTGACAAATGGAGATCCGTCTGCCCGATTGAGATGCCATCCATAGTCGACATTAAGTCCCCATCTTGGACCTAATTTGTAACGAGCCCCAATACCCAAGGCATACTGTGAATTGTCTTGTGGGGAATAGTCTACATAGCCCTCATAGAAGTAGGTTGGCATAAGTTGAAGCGAAAGATCCTCGCTCACTTTCCTGGAGATAAGGATTTGCTGTGTAAATGACACGCGGTCACTAAAATCTACCGGACGCAAGATCAGATCTTCTTTTAATAAAGTATTAAACGCCACCTGGCTATAACCCACAAGCGTGACAGGTACATCTTCATCTTGCTGTAGCAACCTAAATTTAGCAGAAACGTCATAGGTCTTATTGAAACTGGAACGCGATACAGAGAGGTTGAAACCGTCGGAGAATCCATAAAGGAAGTGCAGACGCGTATTTGCGAAATCTAGGCCAAAAAAATCATCAAACCCGTTCTTGATACTTCCAAAACGATGAGAAACAATGAAGTAGAACTCTCCCTGATTAACCATCTTGGTCGATTCAAAATTCACAACTTTTAGACCTTTAAATGCCGCGGTTGCCACATTTGTGGTATCATCTTTGTCTATTTCATCCAGTAGTGTATTCTGGGAATTTGAAATAATAGGTATGATAAGGCACATCAGGCCCAGGAATAAAGATCTCATAGCAATTGAATTGGTTTGTTTTTTTAACAAAATTAAGGTACAAAATTTAGCAACCATTTGCTAAAATGAGTATCTCTTGAATAATAGTTTACCAATTTTTATGTTAAATTTTAATGGATAAATGAAAATTTAAAGCATTATCATGAAAAATCTACTAAGTATTTTCATTTTTACTGGACTTTTACTGACTTCCTGCTCAAGCAGTGACGACAGTGTTGAGATGGACGATAACAATAACAACGGTAATGAACTCACCTATGTTGGTACCATAAGAAGCATTATCAACTCGAATTGCACGGGCTGTCATGGCAATCCGCCTACAAACAATGCCCCCATGGCGTTGACAACTTATCTTGAAGTACGCAGCGCGGTTGAAACTCGAAACCTGTTGGGAAGGTTAAATAGCGCTACAAACCCCATGCCCCCAACAGGCCAACTTCCAACTGGTACACGTCAATTAATTGAAGATTGGGTAGATTTGGGCATGCCAGAGAATTAATACCTGTGAAACACGTATTTGCCATTTTGTTCCTCCTTAGTTTATCCATCCCTGTTTTAGGACAGGAGCGCCTTCGCACTGCGGAAGGTATGATCTCGTTTGATGCCTCCTCTCCCCTGGAGGATATTGTAGCTAAAAATGACAAAGTCAATGGCATCCTTGACGCTCAAACCGGAGAAATTGCCGTTGTCCTCTTAATAAAGGATTTTCAGTTCAGAAAGAAATTGATGCAGGAGCATTTCAATGAGAACTACATGGAATCGGAGCGCTACCCTAAAGCCATTTTTAGTGGTACAATTAGCGGTTGGTCTTTAGATAACTTAGACAATGAGGGAAAAGACTTTCGCCTTTCAGGTGAGCTAACTATGCATGGTGTTTCCCAACCTTTGGAGGAAACCATTCAGCTCAAGAGAAATGGAAGGGATATTTTATGTACGATGGCCTTCATTGTTCGCACCGAAGATCATAAGATCAAAGTACCCCGGGTGCTCTTTAAAAAGGTCGCTAAGGAAGTGAATGTTCGCGTAGAACTGGAATTGTCTCCCGAATAACGCCTGCTATTTGCTCAAATACATTTTTCGACGGGAATACAGGTCGTAAAACTCGTCGTCCTTCAGGCTATCGATAAACAGGATGCTCTCTCCCGTACTTTTCATTTCAGGCCCCAGATTTTTATTCACATTAGGGAACTTATTGAATGAAAAAACAGGCTGCTTTATGGCAAAGCCCTCCAATTTTGGATTGAATTCAAAATCTTTCAGGGTTTTCTTACCCAACATGATTTTAGTGGCATAATTCACGTACGGCTCCCCATAAGCCTTTGAAATAAACGGTACGGTCCTGGAAGCTCTAGGATTTGCTTCAATGATGTAGACCTTATCATCTTTAATAGCGAACTGTATGTTTATCAGGCCCACTGTGTTTAATGCT
>JAHHLF010000019.1 GCA_018679315.1 Bacteroidia bacterium
GCATAATGGCGACATATAAAAAGCGAGGATATAAACCCAAGACAAAAGCCGAAGAAAGGGAACTGGCTGCACAAAAAAGTGCAACGGCTGAAGTATTCAGCACCCTGGATGAAACGGCATCCAAATCGGAACAATGGGTAGCCCGCAATCAAAAGTATATTTTAGGGATTATTGGCGTCGTTGCCGTTTGTGTGATCGGCTACCTGGCCTATAGCCAATTCGTCCAGGAGCCATTGAACGAAAATGCCTCTGCAGAACTGTACTATCCACAGCAATACTTTAACCAGGCAGTGAACAGTACCACAGAAAAGGATTCACTTTTCAGATTGGCATTAGAAGGTGCGGAGGGGAAATATGGCTTGCTTGATGTGATCGAAGAATACAAGGGGACAGATGCTGCCAACCTGGCCACCTATGCAGCAGGGATGTCGTATCTCAACCTGCAGCAATACCAGGAAGCAATATCTTACCTGGAAGACTACAAACCCAAAGATGCCGTGACCGGCTCATTGGCTATCGGGGGAATAGGAGATGCCTTCATGCAACTGGGTCAGCCCGAGGATGCTCTTGGGTATTATGAAGATGCCTATAAGCATGACGACAACGAATTTACAGCACCGCGTTTTTTACTGAAGGCAGGGATCACTTGCCTTGAGATTGGTCAGAATGACAAGGCTTTGGAATACTTCCAACTTATTAAAGATACCTATAGCAATTCCGCTGAAGCAGCTAGTATTGATGCCTACATTGGAATGGCTCAAAAATCCAACTAGTGGCCACGGACCATACAAATCTATCGGAATACGATAAGGATTCCCTACCCGACGCATCCCATTTAAAAATTGGCTTGGTCGTTTCTGAGTGGAATCCTGAAATAACAGATAGTTTGTACGAGGCAGCACAGGCCACCTTACTGGAAAATGGGGTTTGGCAGAATAACATTTTTAAAACAGATGTTCCCGGTAGCTTTGAATTGATCATGGGGTGTAAGCACATGATAAAAGAAAACAAGCCTGATGCCATCATTGCCATAGGTAGTGTAATACAAGGGGAAACACGTCATTTTGAATTTGTTTGTCAGGCAGTTGCCCAGGGCATCAAAGATTTGAATGTGCACTCAGATACCCCCGTGATCTTCTGTGTCCTTACAGACGACACTTTGCAGCAAGCCCAGGACCGAAGTGGAGGTAAGCATGGGAATAAAGGGGTGGAAGCTGCCATTGCTGCCATACGGATGGCTACTCTCTAAAATTTACTATTTCCTGAAAAGCCTGGGAAAATGTTAACAAATTATGGTTCCAACCTTCGAACCGTTTTTTGTAAATTAGATACCTTTGAATATGGTGAAGATGGGTAAGTTTTATCGACTTAGAAAGAACAAATCTTTCAAATATTCGCCCCGATATTACGACGATAAAGGGAAGGGTAACCCATTTAGTATGGAACCTAAATTTGACAAGTACAGAATAACTACAGGTAATAATCGCGGAATAAAACGCAAATGGCAGAATGCCTTGCACGACCTCAGTATAACCGGAGATAAACATATGAAACTAAGGATCATCATCATCGTATCTATTTTGGTACTGATATTCTTGTATATCATTGATTTCGATCTTTCCATATTCTTTTCGGGTTAATGGCAGGGGTAATTAAACTTTTACCGGATCATGTAGCGAACCAGATCGCAGCAGGGGAAGTGGTGCAACGCCCGGCCTCTGTCGTAAAGGAACTTTTGGAAAATGCGATCGACGCAGGGGCAGATCAAATCAAACTTATTGTCAAAGACGGTGGAAAAACCCTGATCCAGGTTGTAGATAATGGGTGCGGTATGAGCACGACAGATGCGCGTATGAGTTTTGAGCGCCATGCCACTTCCAAACTTACGACAGCTGAAGAACTATACGCCTTGAAGACAAAAGGCTTTCGTGGAGAAGCTTTAGCAAGTATTGCGGCCATTGCCCATGTAGAGCTTCAGACACGCACGAATGAGGAAGAGATAGGTACGGAGATCCGTATAACCGGCAGTGAAGTAACAGAGCAACAACCGATCGCTACGCCAGAAGGCACAGCTATCCTTGTAAAAAACTTGTTCTACAATATCCCCGCGAGAAGAAATTTCCTGAAATCGCCTCAGGTAGAATCCAGGCACATCACAGACGAATTTCACCGAGTAGCCCTCGCACATCCAGATATTGCCTTCCAATATTATTCCAATGGAAGCGAACTTTTCAATTTACCCAAGACGAATTTGCGCAAGCGTATAGTCCATGTATTCGGGTCTAAAACCAATGAAAAATTAGTACCTGTTACAGAAGATACCCAATTGGTAAAAGTGAGTGGCTTTCTATGTAAACCAGAATTCGCCAAAAAGAGCCGGGGCGAACAATTTTTCTTTGTCAACAACCGCTTTATTAAAAGTCCGTATTTGCACCATGCCGTGATGAATGCCTTTGAAGGCCTTATCAAACCCAATACCTTTCCGGGGTACTTCCTTTACCTGGAAATGGAGCCTTCGGCCATTGATGTGAACATACACCCAACAAAAACAGAGATCAAATTCCATGATGACCACAGCCTGTATGCAATCCTTCGGTCTGCCTTAAAACACAGTCTGGGTCAGTTTAATGTAGCTCCTGTGCTTGACTTTGAAAAAGATCCCAATTTAGAAACACCCTATGCCTTCAAGCAAAAAAGAGCAGAAGCCCCCACAGTTGAAATAGACAGGGCATTTAATCCCTTTAGTGGGAGTGTGAGGCCGGCTTCAGGATTTAAAAAAGCGACTAAAGAGGCATGGGAAGCCCTTTATCTGCAAACAGAAAACCAGGGAGCTACGACGAGCATAAGCTCACAAATGGAAGAAGACCCTGTGCAAACCGGCATGTTTACCAAGACAGCTGAAAGCGAATCTGGAGCACGTACGTTTCAGTACAAACATAAGTATGTGGTCTCGTCTATCAAATCAGGGATGTTGATAATCCATCAAAACAGGGCACATCAGCGGATCCTTTACGATAAATTCTTTAAAGAGCTCAGCCAGCAGAATACGGTTAGCCAGCAACTTTTATTTCCATTGTCTTTATCTTTCTCAAAAACCGATATGAACCTGATCAGAGAAATTCGATCAGAACTCATAGATCACGGTTTTTTATTTGAAGAGATAGGAGAAGAGCAACTAACTTTAAATGGATTGCCTATACAGATCACAGAAGGGGAAGTAGGAATTGTAATTGACGAGCTGATCGCTACCCGAAGAGAAGGTGCTACACCCTCTTTCTCGACCACAGAACTCCTGGCACAGTCTATGTGTAAGGCAATGGCAATTAAGACGGGCGCACAATTGGATATCGCATCGCAGCAAGGCCTGGTAAATGATCTGTTCGCATGTTCAGAGTCAGGACGTAGTCCGTTCAATAAAACAGTATATGTCGTCATTTCCGAGAACGACATTGATAATAAATTCAACTAAATGGGAAGACTCACTGGTGCCATAAAGCACCTCTTGATCATTAATATTCTATTTTTCATTGCAACGGGATTGTACGGAGAACAGTTACTTCAGTTGTTTGCCCTTTGGTTTCCTGAAAATGAAAACTGGCATTTTTGGCAGGTAATCTCACATATGTTCATGCATGGAGGACTTATGCATATTCTATTTAATATGTATGCTCTCTGGGCTTTTGGCTCCCCGTTGGAGCGAATGTGGGGAAGGAATAAATTTCTGTTTTTTTACTTTTCGGCCGGACTCGGGGCAGCGTTGATCCATACCGGTGTTAATTATTATTATTTCAACCAGGGTATTGAGGCCTTGGTGAATTCGGGCCTTACGGAAAGCCGATTACTGGAGATCCTGGGCGAAGGGAAATACAGCCCGGACTGGTACAATGATGCGTCACAAAGTACTATAGATAATTTTCTTGGGGCTTACAATACACCGGCTGTAGGAGCCTCAGGTGCCATTTATGGTATTTTGGTCGCCTTTGGAATGTCCTATCCCAACAGTGAACTATTCCTCATATTTTTACCTATTCCTATCAAAGCAAAATACTTTATCCCGGTACTTGTAGGTCTTGACCTGTTCTCCGGTGTTACCGGCTATCCTATCTTTGGTAGTGGAATAGCGCATTTTGCCCACGTGGGTGGAGCTTTATTTGGCTTCTTAATGATGTGGTATTGGAAAAAGAACCAGTTTAATCAAAATCGCTGGAATTAGATGAAGGACATGAAGTATCAATACGCGCGCTTAAATATTGCTCAAAAACTCATTGTAGTTAATGTGCTGGTATTTATCGTGAATGCTATCCTTCCCTTTCTATTTGGCTGGAACAAGGATGTTTTGATACAGTGGTTTGAGTTGCCAAAAGACCTGGGGCGTTTCCTTACCCAACCCTGGTCTTTAGTCACCTATTCCTTTTTTCACGGAGGCATCTGGCACTTGTTTTGGAATATGATCATCCTCTACTTTTCCTCCCGTATCTTCCTGAATTTATTCGGGGGCCGAAAATTGACCAACGTCTATTTCCTGGGCGTGATCCTGGGCGGACTCATATTCATGCTGAGCTATAACGTATTTCCGGTTTTTGCCGGAGCGCGTACGGCACTCATAGGTGCTTCTGCCGGGGTGACGGCTGTCTTGATCTTTATCTGTACCTATATTCCCAACCAGGAAGTCCGACTCTTTTTCTTTAATATAAAACTATGGTATTTAGGGGTTTTTGTTGTTCTCCTTGACCTGATCCAGATCCCTTCGAGCGGCAATGCAGGTGGACACCTGGCGCATTTAGGAGGGGCATTCTTAGGCTACCTCTATGCAAGACAGTTAACCAAGGGCAACGATATAGGTGCTTGGTTTTCCAATATTCTTGATGGCATCTCTGATCTCTTTAATTCGAAGAGATCTGCCAAAGCCCCGATGAAAACTGTGTATCGAAAAAAGAAGGAAAGAGGAGCGAAGAAAGACGCGGTGGATTACGATAAGGAAAGCAAGCAGCGAAAGATCGATTCTATTCTCGATAAGATCAGTAAGTCGGGCTATGAAAGTCTGTCCAAAGAAGAAAAAGACTATCTCTTTAAAGCCGGGAAGGAAGACTGATCCCATACTTTTTTCAAATACCCTGAGGTCTGTGGACCCAGATTGAACAAGACATCCAAAATCGATAGATTTTCTATAAAACCGTGTTTATCGTGGAATACCTGATGATAGGCCTCCGGCGATTCCTGCAGATCCAGTTTCGCATTGACCAAAAACCGCCCATCTGTTATAGTATCGAGTTCGGAAGCATAAGAAGTAGTCTTGCTTTGGCTCACCTCAAACCCCATCAGTTCTCCAAGAACTTTCATGATCTCTAAATTAAATTGCATCAAATGGGTATACCCGGGCGCAAATAATGGAGCGATATCATCTTCGTAGTATTCAAAAAAAGGAGAGGTTCGGTAGGCTGTTTGTATACCTCGCCAGTGTTGGCGCTGCCAGGGTGTACTATCGTCTAATCGAACATCTCGATATAACTGTCTGCCCTCATGTCCGCCTACATGTTTGATAGGTACTGATAAAACATGCCTGCCCTGGTCTGTACAAATATGACAACGATTTCGATAGGTTTGTTTTTGGTAATTGTCGTGCACTTCCCAGACAATATCGTTTGAAAGCACTACGGAAAAGGTCAGCACATTCGGGAAATAGACGGGATGCAAACAAACAGGCATCAGCCGGTTTTTTGTTTGCGTTTACGGATCTTGGCATATACGATCCAGGCACCTATAAAAATCAGGAAGGGGATGAAGTAGGAGCGTGGTTCTCCTGAGCCACCCACGGTCGTAAAAATGCGTTCCCAACGAGGCCGCCATTTGGTCATGCCATCATTAAAGTTGTCAAAACTCAACCATATAAATACAGGTTTTCCGACAATATGGTTCGCCGGAACATAGCCCCATGTCCTGCTATCTTCTGAATGATGCCTGTTATCTCCCATCATCCAGTAATAGTCCATTTTAAACGTATAGCTATCTGCAGGCTGCCCATTGATTAGCACTTGATTGCCATTTACAGAAACGGTGTTCTCTTCATAATCACGAATGATCTTTTTATACAAAGGCAGTACATCCGGGTTCATGGCAACTTTATCACCGGTCTTGGGAAGATAGATAGGACCAAAATTATCATTGTTCCATGGATATCTCGGATCTTGTGGAAAAATATTATGCCCTGGTTTGCCAGGAAGTTCCATGATCTTTACAACAGAATCAATACGGGTGTCGGCTTTAACTTTTTCTACCATCTCATCGGTCATGGTAGCCATACGTTCTCTTCCGGTCTCTTCGCGTAAATTGAGTCCGGCTGCACGGATCGCTTCGATGGGAATTCCTGCGGCCTTAGCATATAATTCGATCTCACCCCTTTCATTCTGGTTGGCACCAATAAGGTATTTACTGATCATGTTGAATTGCTCCTGATTGAGCGGACCGGATAAATATTTCCGTGTGAATTCATCCACACCGGCTGATCTCAGCAGACGGGAACTGACGCCTTTTTGTGCATAGATCGTGTAATCATACATTGGCTTTGCGCGATCGTGCAAGACTAATTGTTCCCCATTTATGTAAACAAAACCATTTCGGATTTCCAGGGAATCCCCGGGTGTACCTACACAGCGTTTTACATAGTTTGATTTCTTATCGATAGGCTTCCTAACACCTTTCTCCCTCTTGAAAAAGATGCGGACCGTATCGGCAGGCCAGCTAAAGACAACAATATCATTTTTCTCCACACTTTCAAATCCGGGAAGCCGGAAATAGGGGAGTTGAGGTTTATTCAGATACGAACGAATGCCCAAAACGGGAAGGGTATCGTGAACCATGGGCGCCGCTACAGTGGTCATGGGTGTCCGTGCCCCATAATGAAATTTAGACACAAAGAGGAGGTCGCCTATGCGCAGTGTGCGTTCCAGGGATCCGGTTGGTATCACATAAGGTTGCATAAAATAGGTGTGCACCAAAGTGGCTGCAACGATGGCAAAGACAATAGAACTAACCCATTCACCTAAACCTGTACGCGGATGCATGGATCGGTCCGGAACATAGGAAACATCCATGGCATAGTTTACATAGTATATGTAGAAACCCAGGGTGAGTACTACTAACCAGCTTTCCCAAACACTGTTTCTGCCAAAACTCCGGATGGTTTCGACCCATACCACAGGAAACATCAAAAGATTAATAATAGGTATAAAAAGCAAGATCACCCACCACCATGGACGCTTGATGATCTTCATCAGGATAACGGCGTTGTAGACAGGGATAGCGGCCTCCCAGGCCTTCCTTCCTGCTTTGACATATAATTTCCAGGTCCCCAGGAAATGAACTACCTGAACAAGCAGAATAAAAAGCAACCATTGTGTACCGTTCATATTTTGTATTTGGATTTAAGACGCAAAATTACGGACTGTGTTACAAACTTTATGTATCCTCTAACACATCTTGCATACTAAACAGCCCCGTTTTCCCAATGATCCACTCCGAAGCCAGTATTGCCCCGGCGGCAAAACCCATCCGGCTATGTGCTGTATGTGTGATCTGGATCGCATCGTCTGCACTCTCCCACAGGATTTCGTGAGTTCCGGGAGCCTGCCCTTCACGAGATGAGGTCACAGGGATCATCTTAGGATCTTTCGAATCCATGGACCAGCCGGAATAGCGGGAATTATCGGCAATATCATGAGCCAATCGGATCGCTGTTCCGCTTGGGGAATCCAGTTTATTCTCGTGATGGATCTCATGCAAGCGAACGCGATAATTCGAATGCTTGTCCATCATATTCGCCAGGTCCCTGTTCAGTTTAAAAAACAAGTTTACGCCCAGGCTAAAGTTAGACGCATAGAGGAAAGCGCCGTTATTATTTTTGCAAATAGCTTCGATCTCAGGCTTTTTATCCAGCCAACCCGTTGTCCCTGAGATCACCGGCACACCATTTTCCAGGCAGCCTTTCACTATGTCAAATGCTGCTGCGGGCGTACTGAAATCGATAGCCACATCCATTGAGCTATACGGAGCGAGTTCAGAATTTGTATCAATACGGGCCACGATCTCATGGCCTTGATCTGTCGCGAGTTTCCCGATCAATTGTCCCATTTTCCCATAACCAAAGAGTCCGATCCGCATTTAAAATTTTATTTGAAGGGCCAGACCGTAGTGAGCCTGTCCGTATTGTTCTTCCCAGTGCAAATAGGGTTTAATATCCATACTGAGTTTTTCATCGACATTGAATTGTTTCAGGTGCGCATCTACATTGGCATCAATAATATTCAAAGCATAGAGTCCGATCGTAATAAGCAAGGACAGATCCCTGTCGCGCTGAAAGCGTTCCTGGGCATCTTGTAAAGCTTCATCTGAAAAGTCAGGTTCCCCAGGGACAATACCGCTGCCATTTAAATCATAGTATTCATCGTCAATAAAGCCGGCTTGCCTGCGTTTAAATGCCGATCTGAAGCTATTGTATTGTCCGTCATTGTAGGTAATCGCATAGATCCCTGCCCCCAAAGCGCCCCATACTAGAGGGATCTTCCAATACCGTTTATTGTAGGCCTGACCCAATCCGGGTAAGACGGCAGAATAAAAAGCAGCTTTGCTGGGTTTAAGGGGATCAATGGGGCCTTTAATTTCATTTTTCTTCTTCAGTTTGCGCTTCTGCTTTTTGGTCAGCACAGTATCTACACGCAAGGTATCCGTTGCTGTCTCCTGGGCGTGAAGCGTGCAGAGCATACAAGTAAATAATAGAAGGAATATGTGCTTTTTAAACACCCGTGATCAGTTTTTTCAGTCGCCTGAAATCTTCTTCTGAGGTAAAAGGTATGTTTATCTTCCCTTTTGACGATCCGCCTGAGCTCAGGCTGACATCTGTATCCAGGTAGCGTTTCAGGTCATCTAAATAGGCC
>JAHHLF010000008.1 GCA_018679315.1 Bacteroidia bacterium
GTCCAAGGGATCTAAAGCACCGGCTTGTCTTTGTAATTGTATTGCTTTATCATAATCCCCAAAAAATTCCAAGATAAAGGCATAGTATTGGTACGTTAGCGTATAGTTTGGGCTTTTTTCCAGAGCGATCTCAAAGTAAGGAATGGCCTTCTTTAGTTCGTAATTGAAACAATCAATGACTCCCATAATACAACTTACCTTTCCACTGCCAGGGTCCAATTTCTCGGCCTTTAATGCATACTCTTTTACATTGTATACTGCTTCAGCAGGGGAGATATACCCTCGATTGACATCAAAAATATAGGCTTCAGCCATTCCAATGTAGGGATCCACATAGTTAGAATCTAACTCGATAGCTTTCATGAAATAGCGGGTAATATCTTCCAGTTTTTGTCCTGTATTATCACGCATGGCGCTTTTTCCCAATGCATTGTATTTATATGCTTCCAGGTTGACCTCTCTCTTTTCATCTATGTCCTTTGATGTCTTATCAATAGCGGAAATTCCCAGGACGCTAAATGTATTCTTACTTATCTGGGAAGAGATTTCTCTGATTTCGGAAAGGTCTCCAGAAATCGAAGTATAATTCAGTAATTCCGTATCCCTTCCATCAATGACTTCGACATTGAGGTCCACATTTTGATCGGTGATCATATAATTACCAACGAGAAGAATATCAGCCTTGAGGTCCCCCGAAATTTGTTTTAATGGTTTATTGGCATCCCGAAAGTAGAATGTAGACCTGGGAGAGAGTACAGATAAGGCAGGATGAAGAACTAAATCGCTGATAACATCTTCCGCAATCCCTTCTTTTAAATATCCAAATTCCGCATTGTCAGAACGAACTTCAAAAGGCAAAACTGCTACCCGATATTCCGAATGATAGGCAAACTCTTTATTCCTGTTCCATTGAGATCCTGCCCAAAAACTTCCAGCAAGCAATATTAGCAATGCTGTTATTCCGCCTCCTACTATAACAATATTAAGTCTTCTGTTGTTTAATTGTCTGGTTTCAGGAATATCGTATTCTGTAGGTGTTTTCCGAAACCCTTCTGGGGTGAGATCGTAAATCCACGAAAAACCGGTCCAGAACACCAATCCAATTGTAAGGAGGTAAATGAGGCCCTTAAGGATATAAGGAGGAGCGTCGAAAGCCGGAAGAATGGTAGAAGCAATTTGTATAAGAACCCATGCAATTGCTAAGTAAGCCACAACCGCCCTGAAGACATTACGTCTAACTAGTTCTTTGAATAACTTTTTTATCTGCATAGGTCTTTAGACGCAGTTCTAAAATCAACTGGCGCTACGTTAATCATTAACTTCTATATAGTATAAGTAGGTATTCTCTACATCAGAAACAATGATATTCATCATTAAATCAAGTGGACCGATTCAGGATTCCTATAGCCAGAACAATTTGTTCATTTTAATTAGTTTGGTTCACATTGAGGGGCAATCCTCTATAGTCTGGGGCGATTGCCGAAGGCAGGCAAGCTGCACATCATGTTGATGCACATTTAATGGGTTCCTCGCATTTACCGCTTAAAGGTGAAGGAGATCTTCCGAGGGTCTAATTAAACCTGTTAGCTAAAACATATTTATTTCGAATCATACTTGGATTTTGACATAAAAAACCCTGATAAGCCGAAGGCTTCATCAGGGCTGCTTGATCTATGCAGTGTATTCACGTACCTTATAACTAAGGGGATAAAGGGGTTCAGCCCCAGCCAAAGAATTTGTAGTGAAATCGCGTTCGGTTTGGGCTTAAAAACCGTGACTTGCCCAAAGGGCCACATGATCGGTTCTCCCATAAATCCAAAAAAAAGACCCCAAGATTACTTCCATAACAGCCAGAAATGGCTAGTAATATTATGAAGCCATTTCTGATGCTGGAATTGACGCTGATAACGAAGTTTATCAGTGCATTATCGTAAAACAAAAAACCCTGAAGTAGAGACAAGCTCATCCATGACGCTGCCAAAGGCTTTGCCTTTGTGCAGATCAAGACCGTGAATTGTCCGAAGGACCAATTCATCGGCTCTTTCTTAAAAATAAAAACCCCGTAGTAGAGACAAGCTCACTACGGGGTTATTATAAAAAAGGCGGTGACCTACTCTCCCACGAATGCAGTACCATCGGCGCTGACGGACTTAACTTCCCTGTTCGGAATGGTAAGGGGTGAACCCCGTCGCAATAACCACCTAAAATCATATATCGGTAATGTAACTTACTCGATATCACTGTTTTACAGTGCAATATTTTAACATAATGGAATAGAAAACTCGAAAAGAACGAGTCTAAAAACAGAAAGAAAGACGGGCGCAAAATGTCAAACGAGGCTTATGCTAGCGCAAGTTCAACGGGCTATTAGTACCACTCGGCTACATGCTTTACAGCACTTCCACCTATGGCCTATCAACGTGGTAGTCTTCCACGACCCTTTAAAGAAATCTCATCTTGTGGGGAGTTTCGCGCTTATATGCTTTCAGCGCTTATCTCTTCCCGACATAGCTACCCGGCCATGCCCTTGGCAGGACAACCGGTACACTAGCGGTCAGTCCGATCCGGTCCTCTCGTACTAGGATCAGCTCCACTCAAATTTCTAACGCCCGCAGTAGATAGAGACCGAACTGTCTCACGACGTTCTGAACCCAGCTCGCGTGCCACTTTAATGGGCGAACAGCCCAACCCTTGGGACCTTCTCCAGCCCCAGGATG
>JAHHLF010000083.1 GCA_018679315.1 Bacteroidia bacterium
AGCTGAAGCCACCGGAAACTTAACGATACGGCCTAATAGTATAGTGTCTGAAATAGTGTATGACAAGGATTCCAAAAAAGCCTCCTCCGTTCGGGTTATCGATAGGGAGACCCGGGAGGAGATTCAATTTTTCGCGCGCGTCATATTCTGTAATGCCAGTACTATTGGCACTGCGGCTATTCTCCTCAATAGCAGATCTGAAAGCTTTCCGAATGGATTAGGAAATAGCAGCGGAGAGTTGGGCCATAATATAATGGACCATCATTATGGAATGGGTGTTGCGGCAAGGGTTCCGGGTTTTGAAGACCGGTATTCTAAAGGCAGAAAACCGGGAGGTTTTTATATCCCCAGATTCAGAAATATTGATGAGCATACAAAACGTCAAGACTATGTAAGAGGTTTTGGATATCAGGGCGGGATAAAAAGAGGCCATAATAATCCTGATGGTGCTTTCGGGAAAGAATTAAAAGAAGGGATTTTCAAACCCGGGCCTTACTATATTTATATTGTCGCCTTTGGAGAAATTTTACCCCATCATGACAATAAAATGTTTTTAAATTTTGAAAAAAGAGACCAATACGGCATGCCAACTATAACCTTTGATGCGGAATTGAGGGAAAATGAACTGACTATGCGGGAAGATGCCGTAAACTGTGCTGTAGAAATGCTTGAAGCTGCAGGATGTGAAGATATTGAATCCTACAACAATGTAACCGCACCGGGAGCTTGTATTCACGAAATGGGCACTGCACGAATGGGTCATGACCCTAAAACCAGTGTTTTGAATAAATGGAATCAAATGCATGAAGTACCTAATGTATTTGTAACTGATGGCGCTTGTATGACCAGCTCAGGAACCCAAAATCCCAGCATTACCTATATGGCATTGACTGCCAGGGCGGTCGACTATGCTGATAGGCAAATAAAAGAAGGTAAATTGTAAGCCAGGTCGGACCTTTCGTAGAAAACGTAATCGTAGTGGATTATTGGGTGGAGTAGACGAATGAGAAGGGTGATGGTAATTATGCTAAATTTTCATCAAGTACTAAAATCTTTCCCCTCCTTGGAGGGGAATTAAAGGGGTAGGTCTCGACTCCGCTCGACCTGACAGCTGGGTGTGAACGCTCGACCTGATATCCTAGTTTATTAAAAAATATGTTTCGGATGTAAAACCTGAACCTTTACCCAGCATCGCCTGGTATACTGTATATTTAAAACATGAAGCAAAGACTCCTGCTCATTCTGCTGTTGTTAAGCATCCTTTCCTGCGAACGCTACCAAGCCATCGAGGAGCGTCCACCCAACGTCGTCCTAATTTTTACTGATGATCAGGGCTATCAGGATGTGGGTTCTTTTGGGGCTTCAGATATCGAAACCCCATATCTTGACCAGATGGCTGCGGAAGGGATCAAACTCACGGATTTCTATGCGGCACAGGCGGTTTGCTCGGCATCAAGGGCCGGACTCCTGACGGGTTGCTATCCAAACCGGCTTGGCGTACACGGTGCCTTTATGCCCGACAGCAAGAAAGGACTAAACCCCTCCGAGACTACCCTGGCCGAAATGCTGAAGGAGATCGATTATAAAACAGGGATCTTTGGAAAATGGCATTTAGGCGACCACCCTAACTTCATGCCCCTCAAGCAGGGCTTTGACGAATATTTCGGCATTCCCTATTCTAACGATATGTGGCCGCTGCACCCCCAGCAAGGACCCGTATTTAATTTTGGTCCGCTTCCCTTATATGAGAATGAAAACATCATCGACACCCTCACCAACCAGAGCATGCTGACCACCCGGATCACGGAACGCAGTGTGGATTTTATCAAGGAGAATAAGGACACTCCCTTTTTCTTATATATCGCTCATCCACAGCCTCATGTGCCTCTTTATGTGTCAAATAAGTTTAAGGGGAAATCAAAAAGGGGTTTGTATGGCGATGTGATCATGGAGATCGACTGGTCTGTAGGCCAGGTCTTGGCTGCTTTAAAAGAACAGGGGCTGGATGAAGATACGCTTGTAATATTTACCTCAGACAATGGTCCCTGGTTGAGTTATGGCGAGCATGCCGGAAGCGCTTATCCTTTGCGGGAAGGAAAGGGCACGGCCTGGGAAGGCGGACAAAGAGAGCCGTGTATCATCCGCTACCCGGGAATCATAGAACCCGGACGCGTCATTGATGTGCCTATGATGGCCATAGACATCATGCCGACAATAGCCTATCTGACAGGCGCACCCTTGCCGGCGAATAAAATAGATGGGAAGAATGTATGGGATATCTGGACCGGAGAATCCGGTCAATCACCTCAGGAAGCCTATTACTTCTATTATCATGTCAATGAATTGCACGGCATCCGCTATGGGAAATGGAAGCTGTATTATCCGCATAGCTACCGAAGCCTGAATGGAAAACCAGGCGGCAAAGGCGGAATACCGGTGGACTATGAATACAACACTATTGAAACTGTAGAGCTCTATGACTTGTCGGCCGACATTGGCGAAACCACTGATGTAGCTGCCCAACATCCGGACGTTGTGGCAAAAATTCAAGCCCTGGGAGATGCAATACGCGCCGAACTTGGGGATGCCTTGACCGACACCGAAGGGAAAGGAACAAGGCCGATTGGGGTGGTTGAGTGAGCTAAAGGCATTGCATAATAACCCTAGCCATAACAGGTTTAGCCCTTCTCATTTGTCATTTGCCATTTGTCATTTGCCATTTGTCATTTGCCGTCTAGGCCCTATCCTATTTGTTTGTAGTAATAGACTTCCTGGCTTTCCACAAGTTCAGACCAGGCCTCTATTTCTTCCATCAAAGCTTCCTGAGATCCCATAATTTCGATCATGGCCTTAAAATGATCTCCTCGCCAATCATCTGAAAAAGGGCTGTCCTTACTCACCGGGTCAAAGACCAGCAGGTCGTGCGGACCCGATTCGCCCCGGAATACCATATTCTCGCGACCAATATCTGTCAGGGCTTGTTTAAACAGTTCCATACCGCGCTTAACACCTTCGTCGGCCTTGCCAAATTTAAACTTGATGGCAAGCACCCGGTAATACTGAATACTTTCTGTGGCTTCCTCCTGGCTAAAAGAAGCCGTGCTTACAAATAGGGATGTCAGCATTATTAAAACAACTTT
>JAHHLF010000366.1 GCA_018679315.1 Bacteroidia bacterium
GTCCTATGATATCTTTATCCGGGAACAAACCGTGGAAGAAGAAAAGACCATCGTGATCTTCGAGATCACATTGGCGAATTTGAAGGCATCAGGAGAAATTGATGAACGCGATTTTATGGATCGGGCGCAATTATTATGCTCACTCGGGCATACGGTAATGATCTCTAAATTTCAGGAGTACTACAAATTGGTAGAATACTTCAATAACTATACAAAAGCCCGCTTAGGCCTGACTATGGGCGTTAGCAATCTTGTTGATGTATTCGATGAGAAGTATTACAGACATCTGAGCGGTGGTATATTGGAGGCTTTTGGCAAGCTCTTTTTCAAGAATCTAAAAGTGTATCTCTATCCGATGAAGGATAAGAATACAGGGCAGATCCTTACATCAAACAATATCAAGGTACACCCCAGAATGAAAGAGCTGTATAAGTTCTTTAAATACAACGGTAAGGTGATGGATATCATTGATTACGACCCCGATGTTCTCCACATTTTTTCCAGAGACGTACTCAGGCGCATCGCGTCCGGCGAAGAAGGCTGGCAGGATATGCTTCCGGAAGGTGTAGCCGAATTGATCACTAAGAATGATCTGTTCAAAACCGCTGAGACATTAGAGCCTGAAACGCAAACCGAGGAGAAAAGCTAGCCCAATTCTAACTGCGCGGCGTGATCCTTTGTTTTTACCTTATCGATCCGCTGCACCACTACTCCTTCTTCATTTATTACAAAAGTCTTTCGATGGATCCCATCAAACGACCTGCCCATAAATTTTTTCGGCCCCCATACACCAAAGGCATTAAGGACTTCATGCTCTGTATCAGCAAGTAACGGAAAAGGGAAGTCGTACTTATTCTTGAAATTTGACTGCTTGCGCTGATTATCAGCACTCACACCTAAAATGGTGTATCCCTTATCGAGGATCTCCTTGTAGTGATCGCGCAGATTGCAGGCTTCAGCCGTGCATCCTGGTGTGTTTGCCCGGGGGTAGAAAAATACAATAAGTTTCTTTCCTTTGTAATCGCTTAAGCGCACCGGGTTTCCCTGTTCGTCAATGGCGCTGAATTCAGGAACAGTATCTCCGACATTCAATGTATTCATTAAATAAAATTGTTTAATTATTTATTGTTAAAATTAAACAAATATGACGAAAAAAGAAAAAGTTCAGTACATAATTAGCACTTTGGAGCAATTATACCCTGCTATCCCTATTCCCTTAGACCATAAAGATCCCTACACATTGTTGATCGCGGTATTGTTATCCGCCCAGAGTACGGATGTCCGCGTAAACCAGATCACCCCCCTCCTGTTTAACAGGGCTTCAACTCCCTGGGAAATGGTAAAACTTAATGTAGATGAGATCCGTGAGATCATAAAACCTGTAGGCCTGTCCCCTGCTAAGTCCAAAGCCATTCATTCCTTATCGGCTATCCTTTTAGAAAAATATCAGGGTCAGGTACCCGAACGTATCGAATTGTTAGAAGAACTTCCGGGTGTGGGGCATAAAACTGCCAGCGTTGTGGTCTCCCAGGCATTTGGTATCCCGGCATTTCCTGTGGATACACATATTCACCGACTCATGTACCGCTGGGGCCTCTCGAATGGCAAGAATGTCGTTCAAACTGAAAAAGATGCCAAGCGACTCTTTCCTAGAGAGTTATGGAATACACTTCACTTGCAGATCATCTGGTATGGAAGACAGTATAGTCCTGCCAGAGGCTGGGATATTGAGAAGGATGTAATTACAAATACGGTGGGAAGGAAATCGGTTATTAAAGAAGGTTGGGCAATTAAAAAGTCCCGCAAGTAGCGGGCCTGTATGTCTTAGTTCAAGTGTGTTTCAAATTGAAACATCTGAAATCTTGTTATTCTCAGGGACTGTGAAAAGGCGATCAAAAAGTCTATCTTCTCTTTACTAACTTCCCAAATTTCGCAAGCGTTACGTTCTTCTGAGTAAATTTTTTCCATGCGTTTTCATACTAGTTTATGTAAGAATAACGCAACTAAAATAGAATTATTGTTTACTCCGGGGAATCGATCTTAATTGGTCAGAACGATTTTATTTTTCTCAATGATCTTGCGCAAATTGATCAGGGCATAACGCATTCTTCCCAAGGCTGTATTAATGCTTACACCTGTGTTTTCTGAGATCTCCTTAAAACTCATATCCCGGTAAATACGCATGAGTAATACTTCCTTCTGATCTTCAGGTAGCTCATCGATCAAAATCCCCAGATCACTGTCGATCTGATTCTTAATGATCTGACTCTCTGCATTGAGCTTATCATCAGAGATCACCGAAAATATGTTGAAATCATCACTGCTTTCAAACTTGGGCATTCTTCTGTTCTTCCTGAAATAATCAATGATCAGGTTGTGTGCGATACGCATAACCCAGGGAAGGAACTTGCCTTCTTCATTATAGGATCCTTTTTTAAGGGTTTTAATGACCTTAATAAAAGTGTCCTGGAAAATATCTTCAGCAATGTCGCGGTCTAAAACCTTGGAATAGATAAAACTGGTAATTCTTTGGTTGTGTCGGTTGATCAGTACTTCCAGTGATTTCTCATCACCTTCGATGTAATTCTTTACGAGAATAGAATCATCTTTTTTTAAATCCATTTGAGTGTTATTTGGTTAAGATCGATGCCTCTTTGGTGTGCTGGAGAAAAAAGGCTCTTAGTATTAGTTAATCAGTTTTTGATGTTATTTCTGCAACTAAAGTAGATAAAGAGCCATGTGGATGAAAAACTATGTTGTGTAACCCCTAAAAAGTGATGTCAAACGCCCTTTTTAGCATTTTCTGTACAATAATTCAATGGAAAATCAGTTGCTGCAGGCTTGCTGCAGCCCTGGCAGATATATTCGCCATGTTCCGTTTCATAGGTGCGCAATATGAGCAGAACAAAGGCGGGATCCGAAAAGCCTGGAAAGAGTAGGAATCAATTCAATTAGTAATATGAGTAAAATAGCTTTAATAGGTATTGCGCTTATCTCCTTACTAACATATCACGATAGCACAGCAAACGATTTTGGAACTGCCTCTAATTCAGAAATCCAGTTTGAAAACATCCCTATGCTTGCTCCTTCCTTAGAATATCAAGGAGTTGGCGGCGATTGTACCGTCACCACTCATGGATATATCCAAATAGACGGTGTTGCTGTTTATTTCACACTTAGTGTGAATGGACCATGCGATTCAAGCATAGCAGATAAGGTAAGAGCGGCAATACGAGCACTTAGAGGAATAAAATAGAAATTAATTTAAAAATAGCATCAATGAAAATTTACAATAAAATAGTACTGGTAATAATGGCATTATCATTTACACTAAGTGGATATGCAAGTAGTGATCTGCCCGATTATGAAGATTTTTCCAATATTCTTCAAATAGAAATTGAGTCGGAATCTAGCATGATAACTATAGAACATGGATTTAAGACATCAGAGGAATTATTGGAGTACAATGCA
>JAHHLF010000279.1 GCA_018679315.1 Bacteroidia bacterium
AATTCATCGATCAATTTCAAGGCATCCGGGGAATTACCCAGGGATTTTGACATCTTTCTGCGTTGCTTATCCCTGACGATCCCGGTAAAATAGACGTTCGAGAACGGACGCTCATTCCGGTATTCATATCCGGCCATGATCATCCGGGCCACCCAGAAAAATATTATATCCGGGGCAGTTACCAAGTCATTGGTAGGATAGTAGTATTCTATCTCTTCATTCTTGGGTTCGAGGATCCCGCCAAAGACACTCATGGGCCAGAGCCAGGAAGAGAACCAGGTATCAACAACATCTTCATCCTGCCGAAGGTCTTTGGCCTGCAAACCGGAATTACCACTTGCAGATCGCGCTTTCTCCAAGGCTTCCTGGGCCGTCTCTGCAACTACGAAATTCTGAGTGCCCTCGTTGTAATAATAAGCCGGAATTCGCTGTCCCCACCAGAGTTGTCTCGAAATGTTCCAATCCCGGATATTTTCCATCCAATGGCGATACATGTTCTCAAATTTGGCCGGAAATAGACTGATCTCTTTAGATTGTATGGCTTTTAATGCGGGTACCGAAAGATCTTTCATTTTCAGGAACCACTGCTCAGACAGCCGCGGTTCAATTACTGCCTTTGTACGTTCAGACGTACCTATCTTGTTCACATAATCCTCGGTTTTTACAAGAAACCCATCTTTTTCCAATTCCTTTCGAATGGCTTTCCGCACGGCAAAGCGATCCATTCCCTCATAGTGCAATCCATAGGCGTTGAGCGTGGCATCTTCATTAAAGATGTCAATGAATTCCAGATTGTGCCTTTCACCTATCTCTTTGTCGTTCAGATCATGGGCCGGGGTAACTTTGAGGCAACCTGTTCCAAATTGCATATCTACATATGCATCCTCAATGATGGGTATCGGCCGGTTACATACCGGAACTAGGGCTTTTTTGCCTTTGAGATGTGTAAAGCGCGGATCGTCTGGATGTACGCAAATTGCGGTATCTCCCAGAATAGTCTCTGGACGGGTAGTCGCTATTGTTAAGCGTTCATCTGAATCCTGAATGGGATAGGATATATAGTAGAGCAATCCTTGCTTTTCCTCGTATATGACTTCTTCATCAGACAAAGTGGTTTTAGCCTGAGGGTCCCAATTTACCATTCGGAAGCCCCGGTATATATGTCCCTTCTCGTACAGGTCTACAAAGACTTTGATCACGGAAGCAGAAAGATCCTCATCCATGGTAAATTTTGTCCTGTTCCAGTCGCAACTACAGCCAAGTTTTTTAAGCTGTTCCAGGATGACACCTCCGTAATTGTGTGTCCAGTCCCATGCGTGTTCTAAAAAGGCTTCCCTGCTGATATCTGATTTAGAAATCCCTTCTTCTGCCAATTTGGCAACAACCTTGGCTTCCGTAGCTATAGATGCGTGATCTGTACCGGGAACCCAACAGGCATTTTTACCTTCTAAGCGTGCTTTTCTAATCAATACATCTTGCAAGGTATTATTCAGCATATGCCCCATGTGGAGTATACCCGTGACGTTAGGAGGTGGTATCACTACTGTATATGGCTCTCTTTCATCTGGTTTGGAAGAAAAATAGTCGTTTTCCATCCAGTAAGAATACCAGTGGTCTTCAATCTTTGCGGGGTTATATTTTGAAGGAATATCCAATTTTCGGTACGGTTTTTGAAAAATTAAGTCCAGTAGAAAAAAAATGACCATCGACAGGTCTTAAAACCGTCGATAATCATTGGTTTTTTTTACCTAATTATAAATACGAAACAAAAATAACTAACGTTAGTAGATAACAAAAGAATTTTGATGTTGATGCCAAATCATTTACATTTGAAATTCACCCAAAACCTTGAGATAATTATGAAGAATGTAATTGTACTATTAGTAATTAGCCTACTTACCTTTGGGGTACAAGCCCAGGAAAAGGTAGCTAAAATTGAATTTACGGAAGACACCATAGATTACGGAGTGATCGAAAAAGGTAGTGATGGGGTACGTGTTTTTGAATTCAAAAACCCTGGAGATGCTCCATTAATTATCACAAAAGTGAGCTCTAGCTGTGGGTGTACGATCCCGAAAAAACCTGAAGGGCCAATATTACCTGGTGCGACGGGTGAGATCCAAGTCAAATATGACACCAAGCGTGTTGGACCTATTCGAAAGGCCATAACTGTCCTTTCCAATGCAGATACCCCAACTGTTATTTTGAAAATTAAAGGTGAAGTAAAAGGTGTGGATCAGAAATAAACACCTTTCCTAATAGAAATAAAAACCCCTGGTCAAGGACCAGGGGTTTTTTTATTCAAACATTTTCTTTAATACAAAACTGAAAAGCAAGTCCTCATTCTGCCTGGCGATCTGTACCCTGATCCGTTTTCCTTCCCGTTCATTCAGCATCTTTAAGATCTCCTGAAGTTTAGAATTATGGATCTTTTTGCCGTTGACAGCCAGGATGACATCTCCTTCTTGCAGACCTGCCTCATGAGCAGGGCTTCCGGCCCGAATAGCAGACACAACGATCTCCGGTACCAGGCTTATCTTGGTTTGATTGCCTAATAATAGTTTGATATCCCCAAATGCCCTTTCATCGCGAGTAGCGGGATTCGAGTTTGAGATTCTTTCAGCCACATAGCGAACGCCGCTGTGTTGCAAGGCTATACCACTCATATTATAGTGGAAGGGTTCATTAAAATGATTGTTCTTGCTAAGCGTTACCTGGCGCATTCTGTAATTAAATACCACGTTAAACCGCCTCAATATTTCGGCGCCTAGGCTACCATTTCTGTCGCCTAAACTGGTGGCAGCCTGAAAATAGGACATGTAAGGAAAGGCTGCTTTGGCATCATTTATTTCGAAAGATCCGATCTTAATACTTTTTACTTTTGTCCGCCTGCCATAAATATCCCCATTCAATCCACGCCCCAAATAATCTTCATAGTGCATATCCGGAATGCCTAATCCCTTAATGGGATCATTAAACAACCAGATAGCATCGCTACTACCCGTATCGATCAACAATTTAACAGGTATATCTTCGTCATTGGTCATAACGACTTCACCATCAATAAAGGCTCTTCTATTATGAACAATAAGCGGCAAGGTTTCACTCTTCTTTTTCAATTTAGCTTTGTACGTAGCAGGCGTATGAAATTTGATGATATTCCGACCATAGTTAATTTCTACTACAAAATCTTTAAAAAGATCATAACCAATGATCCCGTGAATGGGAATCCCTAGTGCAGGCGAAAAATTGATATTCTTATCCAACACTACATAAAGCTGCTGACTGAAATTGTGAATATTATGCAATTTGAAGACATTATTGGACGACTTTAAAGCACGTACCGATTCCCCTTCACCCAAACCCTGGATCTGGATCTCAGACACATTGTTAAGCTGAATGGAGTCCTGATCTGATAAGTTGAATAATATAGGTGTGCTAACTCCGGAATCGAGGATAAATGAAAGATCTGCCCCGTTTACCTCCATAGGAATGATCATCAAATTATTGATCATTTCAAATCTTACTTTCTGGAATTTCTGCTCTCCGGGAAGTTCAAAGAACTGGGCATGACCTGATTGGAAAAGCCCAAAGATCAGTACTAGTACCATCAAAAATTTCACTCTTTGCATACTTGGAAACATCCTTCTTCCTTAAAGTTACAAATAATGAGGGCTGGTAACCTGGTATTTAACATTCCCTTAATCCAAGCTTTATTCTCTGGAATATTGTATAGTCAGTACTATTTTCCCAAATTTGCCACAAACTGCCTGCAATGCCACAAATTTCAAAAAAAGGGAACAGCATGCCGGAATCACCTATCCGGAAGCTAGTCCCGTATGCAGAAAAGGCTAAGAAGAATGGGGTCCAGGTAATACACCTGAATATCGGGCAACCAGACATTAAAACTCCTGAAATAGCAATGGAAGCCATCCGCAACCACACAATTGATGTCCTTGCTTACAGCAGGACAGAAGGTAGCGAGACTTACAGGCAGAAATTAGCCGCTTACTACGCCAAACACGGTATCGATATAGACAGCTCAGACATCATTGTATCTACAGGAGGTTCTGAAGCACTTACTTTTGCCATGAATAGCATTGCCGATGAGGGCGATGAGATCATCATTCCCGAACCCTTTTACGCCAATTACAACGGTTTTGCGACAGCGGCCGGGGTGCGGGTAGTACCAGTGACATCCGGAATTGAAACCAACTTTGCACTCCCTCCTATCACAGAGTTCGAAGAGGCGATCAATTCGCGCACAAAAGCTATCCTGATCTGCAATCCTGGAAATCCAACTGGGTATTTATACACACATGACGAGATCACTCAATTAACGGCGCTGGTTAAAAAACATGATCTGTTTCTAATCTCCGATGAAGTATACAGAGAATTTACCTATGACGGACATGTACACCATTCGATCCTAAAAGAACCCCATATGGAATCGCATGCGATCATGGTCGACTCTGTTTCAAAACGATATAGTATGTGCGGTGCGCGTGTCGGCTGCCTCGTGTCAAGAAATAAAGAAGTTATCCGAACGGCCTTGAAATTCGCGCAAGCGCGACTCTCCCCACCTACCTTGGGTCAGCTTGCCAGTGAAGCCGCGTTAGATACCGCTGATTCTTATTTCGAAGATGTGAACCGGGAATATGAGATGCGTAGGAATGTGCTAATTGAGGAACTCCAAAAAATTGATGGAGTTCAGGTAACACGACCCAAAGGCGCATTTTATTGTATTGCGGCCTTACCGATAGACAGCTCAGAAACATTTGCACAATGGTTACTGGAGTCCTTTGAATTTGAGGGTGAGACGGTTATGGTGGCACCGGCAGGTGGGTTTTATTCTACTCCCGGCATGGGTTCTAATCAAATTCGGATCGCCTATGTCTTAGAGGTAGACCGACTCAAAAAAGCCGTAAAAATATTAGGCGAAGCTCTAAAAGCCTATAAGGCATGATCAAGATCCTCGAAAATCATTCGCTTATATCCTACAATACATTCGGGATCGATACCACTGCCCGATATTTCGTTTCCGTAGAAAGCGTTGATGAACTAAGGGAGGCCTTACTTCTTCAAGGATATCCTAATAAATTCATACTTGGAGGTGGTAGCAATATTC
>JAHHLF010000109.1 GCA_018679315.1 Bacteroidia bacterium
CTTTTTTGTAGATAGGATAGAGTTCCTTGTTTAGTTCAGGCATAGATCTTCCCTGAAAATACTTGCGTTTTGCCAGGGCCGAAAGGTTTTGAATTTGCTCAGCAATATTTCCCTCACCACGAATACGAAGTCCAAAGCGACTATCATTCAGTTGGCCTCCATGGCATTCGGCTACCTGATTCAAAACTTTTTCTGCCTTATCAGGCATAGTCTTCCGGATCCAATCTGAAAAGATCTGGCCTATTGCCCCGTTTAGCCTAACTATGGTAAAAGCAAATGAAGAAGCGCCGGCTTCTGAAACGGCTTTGGCTAAATCTAGTATTTCATGGCTATTGATGCCCGGAATGATAGGTGCCAGCATAGCATTGACAGGTATTCCCATTTCAGATATGGTTCTTATGGTCTCCAGTCTCCTCTTAATGGTTGCCGTTCTAGGTTCAAGGATACGACGGGTTCTTTCTGACAATGTAGTGACCGAAACATGAACAGAAACCAGCTTGTCATTATGAAGGGACTCAAGTATATCCTTATCCCTCAATATCAGGGCATTTTTTGTGATGATGCCCACAGGATGCTTATATCTGTTAAATACTTCCAGACATTTTCGGGTGATCTTAAATTTCTTTTCTGCTGGTTGATAGCAATCCGTATTTCCCGATAAAACTATGGTTTCAGCCTTCCACCTTTTGCTTCTCAGTTTCTTCTCTAAGAGTTGAGCTGCATTGTGTTTGACAAGGATTTGTTTTTCGAAATCGAGTCCGGCGGAATAGCCCCAGAATTCATGCGTATTCCTTGCATAGCAATACACACATCCATGCTCACAACCCTGATAGGGGTTCATTGAATAGGGCATCTTTACATCCGGACTTTTGATCTTATTGACAATAGTTTTTGGATGAATTGGTCTGTAAACAGTCTTTGGTTCTATAGAAGCTTCATTTTCCTTTTCACAATATTCCAGGAAATCATCACGTGTCTCGTGCTGTTCTTTCAGAAACTTATTAGAAGGGTTTGCCTGGGCACCTCGGCCTTTTATATAGGAAATTAATGACATTTTATAGGATTATATCCAAATATATGGATTAATTCCTAATAATGTTTATCTTATGCTAACACTGACTAATTGCTTTTTATTACCTCGTTTCGCATAGAAGCGAAGCTGATCCGATTCTTTATTCACAAGTGGCTTGGAAACCATAAATGGGAGTCGGGCTTCCGCATTATCAATGATCTTTTCGTAGCTGATATTACCATCGTTATCCAATTTAACCGTAAATACATTCCGATTGCGACTTATACCCTGTTTGAACATAAGCCTGTTCTTTGTCATTTGCTGTGGCGCTTCATTTGCCGTACAAATAAAGAAATACGTATCCCCATTTTTGGAATAAGAACTATAGGAGGCATACGCACCGTCACCTTGTGTGACTTCTGTTTTATTAATGTTCCTGGCCCATAACAGATCGCCATTTGAATCAAGTTTGGCACAAACGATATCATTGTGGTGATATCGCTCTACACGAACTCTCCCTCCACTTGAATTGGCTTGTACGCTTTGAGTCACAAAGTATTCCTCGGCATTAAAAACTATGCCATTATCAGGAGTAAAAGAAACATTTTTGAATACCAGGTTCTTGATCCCAGATTCTCCTTCTTTGCCAAATTTGTCTACAACAAACTGCTCTGGGAAAGGGTTGTATTTACGGGATTTTATCTGCATTGAAGTGGGGTCGACATTAAAGTAGGCCAGGCCATTATACCTTTTATTTCTTCTATCGGCATAAAAACCTACACATAGGAGTTTATGCTGCTTATATACTGGCTTAAGCCCTTCTATATACTTCCCATCGTCCAGGAAATTCTGAATTTGTGCACCCGACTCATTTAGTTGAATGAGTTCATACTGAAATTTTCGATCCAGCGCCCCGATTCTTTTTTTCTTGAAATAGGCTTTTGCCATGATATAAACCTGGGTAAGTTCCTCGTTGACTGCCAGGTGTTCGAAGGCATAGTTTTTTGTCTCCACCTCAGCGGAAAAATCATGTTCCATCACCTTGCGCAGTGAAGCGTCATAAACATGAATATAATGTTGATTGCGTTTCCCTTTTTTAAAGTGGGTGCTGATCAGAAAGACCGAGTTTGCCTCATCATGAAGTAAAGTCGTCGTAAAGCCTGAAGTAAAATTCCTGTTGTAATAATTCCTATCATAGGGTTGGCGCACTTCGTCCGAAGCAATACTCAATAAAGTCTCCTCTGTAAAAGCAAAATCTTCATACGGACTTCTGTGGACTGAATATTCATATACAGATCTATCATAGTTATAATCCAGGAAAATGAGATATAATTGCCCGTTGCGGACATAACCATGGACGAATTTTTTGCCTTTTAGCTTGTAGTTATACTCGGAGACAAGTTCCAGATCCTGATTATAGTGCTCAATCAGATAGCCC
>JAHHLF010000163.1 GCA_018679315.1 Bacteroidia bacterium
AAGGCCGGGATCTCTATATACGTGAAGGCTGTGTGGGCTGCCATTCCCAAATGATAAGGCCTTTCAGAAGCGAAGTTGAACGCTATGGAGAATATGCCAAAGCTGGTGAATTCGTCTATGACCATCCATTCCTTTGGGGTAGTAAACGTACCGGACCTGATCTGCTTCGGATTGGCGGCAAATACTCAGACAATTGGCATTTTAATCATATGTACGATCCGCAAAGCACATCTTCAGGATCTATAATGCCAGCTTACCAATGGTTGATAAGGAACAGGCATGACAGGAGCCAGACCCAGGCTAAAATGGAAGTCATGGTGTCTCTGGGCGTTCCTTATAGCGAAGAAGAAATTGCCAATGCTCCGGCCAATATGGACGAACAGGCAGCACTGATAGAACAAAATCTGTACGCAGATCCGGAATTTGTCAAATCCTATGAAGCAGATAAAGCCTATGCTCAGGAAAACGGATTGGATTTCGTAGAAATGCGTGATCGCGAGATCGTAGCTATGATCGCTTACCTGCAGCGATTAGGCACAGATATTAAAGTAAAAGATACAAACGAACTCCTCACCCAAAATAAGTAGATCATGTTGAAATTTGTTAAGAATCATATGGAAAGTATAGAGGGTATTGCGACATACCCGATGATCTCATTACTGATATTTTTCGTGTTTTTTGCCCTGCTCTTTTGGTGGGTGTTTACCACGTCAAAGGAACATATTAAGGAAGTAAGCGAAATACCCTTACAAGACGACCAACCTAAAGACAATACATTATGAAAAATCTAGCTCCCTGGTGGATCAGGATCCCCATCGTATTCTTCATCATTTTTGGCTTGATGGAGTACTTTATTGATTCTGGCGATAAGCCCGCATTTTTGACCTATCCGATTACCCAGGTTTTCCTCTTATTGGTTTTGTTGATCCTGGCAGGAATAGAATTGATATTAAAATCTATTGAGAATGTCCTTTTTCAAACCTTATCCGAGGAGGCCAAGGAACGCTATCTAAGCGTTAAATCTCAAGGATGGGAGTGGAAATGGGGTAAGCGAATGTACAACAAGCTCCTGGGGTCTAAGCCCATTGAAGAAGAAGGAGAAATCATTTTAGATCACAATTATGACGGTATAAAAGAATTGGATAATTCCCTTCCGCCGTGGTGGGTATATCTTTTTTATGCCACTATACTTTTTGGGGTTGTTTATTTGGTTCGATTCCATATAATGGACGACTATACCCAGCAGGAAGAATTTGAGCAGGAAATGGAAGTTGCACGTCTTGAAATAGAAGAATACAAGAAGACAGCTAAAGACCTGGTAGATGTAAGTACGGTAGAATTACTTACCGATGCCGCTGATCTTGCCGCCGGGAAGAAAATCTTTGAAGTGAATTGCGTCGTATGCCATATGGCTGATGGTGGCGGCGGCATTGGTCCTAACCTGACAGATGAGAACTGGATATTAGGAGGGGGTATAAAGAATGTCTTTAATACGATCGCCGAAGGCGGAAGGGATGGTAAGGGAATGGTCTCATGGAAACCCATTCTTAAACCAGCAGAGATGGCACAGGTGTCGAGCTATTTGCTAACCTTCGTGGGGACTACTCCCGCCAATCCAAAAGCACCCGAAGGGGATATTTGGGTAGATCCGGATGCGCCGACTGGATCAGGAGAAATACCCCCTGAACAGGAAATAGATACCACTAACACAACTTCTGAGTAAAGCAGAAAACAAAGGGTTATCCCAGTAGAAAATGAACACGCCCCAGGAAAATTTTAGAGATAGTATTGGCACCATAGACCAGGAAGGGAAGCGGGCCTGGATCTTTCCTAAAAAGCCTAGCGGGAAGTATTATACGTACAGGAAATGGGTTAGCTATTTTCTCTTGCTTTTCTTATTCGCATCTCCGTTCATAAGGGTAAATGGCAACCAATTCTTACTATTCAATGTGCTGGAACGGCGCTTCAATATTTTTGGACTACCCTTCTGGCCACAGGATTTCCATCTCTTTGTGATCTCTATGATCATAGGTGTGATCTTTATTGCATTTTTTACCGTTGGTTTCGGCCGCATTTTTTGCGGGTGGATGTGCCCCCAGACTATTTTTATGGAGATGGTTTTTAGGCGTGTTGAATATTGGATCGATGGGGATCGAGGTGCGCAAATTCGATTAGATAGACAACAATGGAATGGAGAAAAGATCGGAAAGAGAATTCTGAAATGGAGTGTCTTCTTCCTGATCTCTTTCCTGATTGCTAACATATTTCTGGCCTACCTTATCGGGAGCGATAAACTCATTAGCCATATTACGGACGGGCCCTTAAAACATTTAGGCACATTGATCCCCCTGTTGATCTTTACAGCGGTTTTTTACTTTGTATTTGCATGGTTCAGAGAACAAGTGTGTATAATCGCTTGCCCTTATGGGCGCATGCAAGGTGTTTTGCTGGATAATAAATCCATAGTTGTTGCATACGATCACGTGCGGGGAGAAGGTGAAAAAGGACGAAAAAAATTCAGAAAAAATGAAGACCGTCATGCGCTTGGTCATGGAGACTGCATAGATTGTTTCCAATGTGTGAACGTCTGCCCTACGGGTATAGATATCAGGAACGGAACACAATTAGAATGTGTGAATTGTACGGCCTGTATTGATGAATGCAATACGATCATGGAGAAAGTCAATCTGCCTCAAGGATTGATTCGTTATGCAAGTGAAGATGAGATCGTCAAAAAGAGCAAATTCGCCTGGACACCCCGACTCAAAGGCTATTCAGCTGTACTTTTTATTCTTACCGGTGTCCTGATCGGCATGTTATTCTTGCGAAACGACCTGGAAGCAAATATCCTTCGTCTGCCAGGGCAATTATATGAACGCAAAGAAAACAACATGATCAGTAATGTTTTTACCTATAAACTGATCAACAAAACAACCGAACCCATAGAGAATGTACATTTCAAATTGCTTTCGCATAAGGGTGAGATCAAGTTGGTAACCCATCAGGATTTTGCGGTTCCGGCTCAAAACCTGGCTGAGGGTACCTTATTTATTGAAATAAACAACGCCGCCTTAAGTGGCGATAAAGACAAACTAAAAATTGGTGTGTTCAGTAATGATGAACTTATAGAAACCGCTAGCACGCGTTTTCTGGCACCCAGATCATATAACTAGTTCTATGAAGAAAATAAACTGGGGTACTGGAATTGTATTGTCATTCATCGGTTTTATAGCCTTTGTTCTCTTCTTTGTTTTTAAGATGAGTACGGATCAAAGTGCCGATCATGACCTGGTTACAGAAGAATACTACCAACGGGAATTAGCCTATCAAGAAGAAATTGATGCCTTGAAAAATGCCCAGGCATTGAAAGGAGAGCTAACCTATAAACGAACTGAAAAAGGCTTGTACATTGAACTTCCGTCAGAATTGGAAGATGCGCAAGCCAGTGGGAACGTGTCCCTATACAGACCATCCAATAAACACCTGGATTTCGACTTACCCATAAGTCTGTCCAGTACACATTTGCTCATACCTGACGAACGTTTGTTGGATGGTCGCTGGGACATAAAAATATGGGTTACCCATGACGGTACCCCCTATTTATTCAAAAAAAGGATTACATACTAATTACTTAGACGATGGGCGTATCGGCATTCATATTGGGATTTGTTGGAAGTTTGCACTGTGTAGGAATGTGCGGGCCGATCGCCTTTATGCTACCCCTGGATCGAAGTAATCCTATTAAACAAGGCAGCCAGGTAGTTAGCTACCATATTGGTAGGATACTCACATATGGCACCCTTGGCCTTCTCTTTGGTTTGCTCGGCAGTGGTCTTCAATTATTTGGATGGCAGCAAAAACTTTCCATTGGCTTAGGTTCCCTCATGATCATTGCAGTGATCTGGATGTATTTACCCATTAAAAAATGGTCCTTATCTCCTTTTATATATAAGTTGATAGGCAAAATCAAAAATAGTATGGGAGGACTCCTTACGCGAAAAAGGGCTTCGTCCTTATTTGTCCTTGGTTTGCTGAACGGACTCCTGCCATGTGGCTTGGTCTATGTTGCTCTTATGGGCGCCATTGCTACAGGCGATCCTATTCATGGTGCCTTCTTTATGATGCTGTTTGGCTTGGGCACCGTCCCATTAATGACAATTGCCGTCTATAGCGCTGGCTTTATCAAGGGGAGATTCAGGGTGGCATTACAAAAATTAATTCCTGCCATGATATTTTTATTTGGTTTACTACTAATTCTAAGGGGATTAGGGCTGGGTATTCCGTATCTTTCCCCGGCACAAACGTCCCATAATCAGGAAGTAGCCACCCAGGTAGACTGTCATTAAAAAATTCCCTAACATAGCGAAGTAATCCATATGAAAATAGTACAATTAGAAGAAGCTGCTTCTAAAATAAGTTCAGGACAAAGACTCTTTGTTCAGGGGGCGGCAATGACCCCGAATACGCTTGTCAATGGAATATGTGACAGGTACGAGGAACTTGAGAATGTAGAAGTTATATCTATGCATACAGAGGGTCCGGTAAAATATGCGCTTGATCCGCACCGGCAATCCTTTAAAATAAATTGCTGCTTTGTTGGCGGTAATGTAAGAGCAGCGGTAAACACCAATCAGGGTGATTATATACCAATCTTTCTCAGCGAGATCCACCTTTTGTTCAAGCATGATATTTTGCCCCTGGATGTTGCCATCATACAGGTTTCACCCCCAGACCACCATGGTTTTTGTTCGCTTGGCGTTTCTGTGGATATTACACTTGCTGCCTTGAAATATGCCAAAACTGTGATCGCCCAGGTCAATCCTCAGGTACCAAGGACGCATGGAGATGGAATTATTCATAAAGATCGGATCGACTTTGCCATTGAAGTGGACGAACCTATACACGAATTAAACAATGGGCATATAACCGAAGCTGAAGAAAAGATAGGTAAGCATATTGCCAATATGATCGAAGACGGCGCTACACTGCAAATGGGCATAGGGAGTATTCCAAACGCCGTGCTGGCCAATTTAAAGGGACATAGCAGACTGGGTATCCATACAGAAATGTTTTCGGACGGTATTCTGCCATTAGTTGAGTCAGGGGTGATCACCGGAGAGGATAAGAAAATAAAACCGGGTAAAATCGTTAGCTGTTTTGCCTCGGGATCGAGGAAATTATATGATTTTTTAGATGATAACCCAAGTGTTCATTTTAAAGAAGCTGCATATACCAACCATACCGGACTTATCATGAGGAATCCAAAAGTAACTGCTATAAACAGTGCTATTGAAATTGATCTTACGGGCCAGGTGTGTGCAGATACTATCGGAACACGGCAATTTTCAGGTGTTGGTGGCCAAATGGATTTTATTCGAGCCGCCAGTTTATCCAAGGGAGGTAAGCCTATAATTGCATTTTCATCGGCTACTCATAAAGGTATTTCCAAGATCACGCCCCTATTAAAAGAGGGTGCCGGTGTTACTACAACACGAGCGCATGTACACTATGTGGTGACTGAAAATGGAGTTGTAAATTTATATGGTAAGAATTTATTCCAACGGGCAAAAGCTTTGATAAGTATTGCGCATCCGGATCACCAGGAGAAGCTTGAAAAAGCAGCCTTCGAAAGATTTGGCAGACCCTAAATTGAACATATGAGTTTTAACCTGGCAGCATTCATTGATCACACTTTATTGAGCCCTACGGCTACCGAAAAAGAGATCGCAACTCTATGTTCGGAAGCCGATAAGTTTGGATTTTTTGGCGTATGTGTCAATAGTTGTTATGTGCGATTAGCAGCTGAAGAACTCAGTGACTCAAAGGCGCATATTGCGAGTGTGATTGGATTCCCGCTTGGAGCCATGTCTACTAAAGCAAAAATTGCCGAGGCCGATTATTGCCTGCAGGAAGGAGCAGATGAACTGGACATGGTCATGAACCTGGGTTACTTAAAATCCGGATCCGTTCAGACTGTAGTAGATGAGATCAAAGCCATAAAGAAAGTGATGGGGGATAAAACCTTAAAGGTCATTCTTGAAACCGCTTATTTAACCCCGGATGAGATCTTATTGGCCAGTACCTTATCTAAAGATGCCGGTGCCGATTTTATAAAGACATCAACCGGTTTTGGCCCCGGGGGAGCTACTTTTGAAGCTGTTAAGATCATGAAAGAAGTAGCTGGAGACACCATGCGGGTTAAAGCCTCTGGCGGTATTCGGGATGCGGCCACTGCTACCCAATATATTGCCCTCGGAGCTAGCAGAATTGGTACTTCCAGTGGCGTAAAAATGGTGCAGCAACCTTAAACTTAAGTTATGAGTATACATATTGGCGCAAAAAAGGGAGAAATTGCAGATACTGTACTATTACCTGGAGATCCACTCCGTGCAAAATGGATCGCAGAATCCTTTTTAGAAGATGCTACCTGCTATAATAATGTACGTGGTATGCTCGGTTTTACGGGCACCTATAGAGGCAAAAAGATCTCAGTTCAAGGAAGTGGTATGGGGATACCATCAGCGCTCATCTATTGCTATGAACTCATCAATACCTATGATGTAAAAAAATTGATCCGGGTGGGTACCGCTGGAAGTTACCAGAAAGACCTGACACTCGGAGACCTGGTCATTGCGATGGCAGGGTCTACTACATCGAGTATAAATAACAGTATTTTTCAAACGGCGCATTATGCCCCAACCGCCAGTTTTGATTTGTTCAATAAAGCGGTTACATATGCCCAGGAAAATGGGTTGGCCTTCAGGGCAGGAAATGTGCTGTCTGCAGATGAATTTTATGATGATCCGGATGACCTATATCACCTATGGTCGCGATATGGGGTGCTTTGTGTAGAAATGGAAACTGCCGGAATTTATACGATGGCCGCGAGGCATGGTGTCGATGCCTTGTCGATCCTTACAATTTCAGACTCGCTGATCACAAAGGTGCGCAGCACTCCGGAAGAACGGGAAACCGGATTCCGTGATATGGTAGATATTGCCTTGCAGGTAGGAACCGACTAAAAGTCTTTTTTATTTCCCTGCCAGATCATTAACCGCACCGGGATGACTATCCAAAGGAACAGGATCAGTAGTGCGATGATCAAGCCTTTATTCGTTCCAAAGAAAGATTTAAATACCGCCCCTGTATAACCCAGCAAGACAGAAATATCAAGTTTCAATAAGATCAGAATTCTCGAAAGATCAATAGGGTTTATCATTGATCCTATTAAAGCATAGGTGTCTAGAGGGTATTCTTCAAAGATCAATAGAGAAAGTAGAAAAAGGCCGTCATAGATGATGGCCAGGAATAGCCATAAAAGAACAGCATAGCCAAAGCCTTTTATGCGGTTTGTATTCCCCAAAGCCACATTAAAAGCCAGGGCCGTAAAGATAAGCGTCAGGCATGCGCCAACTACAAGCAGGAGGCCAAAATCCCAAATGGCACCAGATCTAAGTAATCCATAGACTACGAATGGAATTCCCAAACCAAGCACAAGGCACAATGTCAAGGAGCCACCAACGCCCAGGAATTGACCTAAAAAAATATGCGAACGCCTAATAGGCTGAGCTAACAGTAGTGTGGTAAATTCACGTGCATTGTAAAAATACATGATGCCAAAAATGGTACCGATTAAGGGAACCAATACAACAATAATATTGAGTAAGGTGATAATTCCTTTTGACACATCATTGTTCAGGAATAGAAGTAGAAATCCTAATAACAGATAGAATAGGAAATAGAAGTAGCTCCATTTACTCCGCATCAAGTCATAAAAACTGTATTTCAGGATCTTAAACATCGACCATATTTTTTGCCATTTTAGCTATTGCGTGTTCTATGTCCTCTGCCTGATGAAGTTCCAGCAAGGCATCAATACTTCCCTTAAATCCAATTCTCCCTTCCAATAAATAAATGATCTCATCTGCTACCTCTTCAACGAAAGGCATAATATGGGTGGTGATCAGGATGGTTTTCCCTTTAGCTTTTTCTCTTTTGAGTAGTTCTTTAAATTGGATCAAGGCGTTCGGATCCAACCCGGTAGTGGGTTCGTCAAGAATATAAATGGGGTTATCGAACATAAAGGTCAGTACCAGATTCACTTTTTGAGCAGATCCTCCTGAGAGCGTTGAAAGCTTTTGATCCCAATAAGGACGAAGTCCGAACGTATCCAATAAAGGTTCGTGATCTGCAGATTGTTCACGAAGGTCAATGATCATGCGAATCAGCTCACTTACCTTAATATTTCCTGGAAAATTGGCTATTTGGGGTAAATAATTAAGTTTTTGACGATAGGTAAACTTTTTGGCTATGTCCTCCCCGTCTACTTTCAGCTGGCCTTCATTAGGAACGATCATCCCGAGTATGGATTTGATCATGGTTGTTTTGCCCGAACCATTTGGACCCAGGATCGCATAAATACCACCCTTATCGATATCCAGGTCAATTCCTTTCAGGACATGATTCTTCTTGAACGATTTATGGAGGTTGGAGATCTCTATCATCAAATCTGCTTCATTTGAGGACGCGCATCAATTAAATTATCCGGAGTAAAAACCGGGGATACCCGTTCAGAGAAATTGATCATATCCATGAAGAGGCTTCTTAGCAAAATAATGGTTTCCGGTGTTCTGTTGACAATATATGAAAAGAGTTTTACCGGCCTGTAAGGTACATCTCCAATTCCATCTTTGTCCAGGTCATAACCCGAATAATTACTCCAATAATTGCCTTCAAACTTATTATCATTTAAGTTGCTATTATAGGATATATCAAAAGAGTTGCTAAGAAAATTATTCTGTTCAAAGGTGTTTGTATAACAAGCCCCTTTCACCTTAAGTGCCCAGCCATTATTGATAAAATCATTTAAAGAATATTGTATGCGATTAGACCCTTCAATATTTATCGCAATCGTATTCCTTATGAATCGATTGTTTTTGATCTCGGCATCGTAGATCTCTTTTAACAACAGACCATATGAAGTAGGTCCCCAATTGTTTCTAAAAGTGTTATCGGTCATTCTTATATTCTTTGAAAACATCACAGCGACACCGGCTCCATTGTTCTCAAACAGGTTTTTCTCATAACTATCCTCATTAGAGAACATAAAATGAAGTCCGTACCGAACATTATTAAGGCTTTCATTATTTCGGATCAGAATATTATCAGAAAATTCCAGATAGATCCCGTCACGTACTTTTTCAATTCTGTTATTAAGTACCTCCACATGGTTGGAATACCAAAGATGAATACCATTTCCTGAATTAAACTCTTCAACGGCATCACCTTTTATCTTGTTATTGATCACCTTCCCATGATCTGATTTTTCAAGATAGATCCCAAAAAACAATTGCTCCAGCTGGAGGTTTTCAATGACAAAATTTTTGGATTTAATGACACGTACCGCAGCGTAATCGGTAGTATAACTGGTGCCCACATTGCGAATTAAGAATCCGGATAGATGTACATCATCTGAAACGATCGTAATGATCTCCCCTTTATCCTCCCCATCAATTATGGGTAGATCTAATCCTTTCAAGGTTAGAGGTTTATCTATTCGAATATTTATTTCTTTGTAGATGCCTTGTTCTACCAGGACAGTGTCATAGGCTTTGGCCATTAACACAGCGTCCTTGATTGAAGTATACATACAAGAATCACATACCCTAATAGTCTCTGCCTGAACAAAGGCAAAACCAAAAAGTATACACCCTATGGCCCATTTGTAGCTCATACCTGAAGCTTTTATCAAAATTTTTCCTGAACTTCTTCCCAAGTTAAGAATTCAGCAAGATGATCTGCTGCTATAGTTTTGGCATTGTCTAACGATTCAAATCCGGATAAGTTGGCCCCCATTGGACTTGGAACTGCCTCACTTATTAGAAACGTTGCCTGAGTAGCATCGATCATTTCACCGGGTGCCCCAAAATCATTGCAAAGGAAAAGTGCTATTTTTTCTTTCTCCTTAAATTGATCTGATCTGAGC
>JAHHLF010000134.1 GCA_018679315.1 Bacteroidia bacterium
AGCCTGTACTGACCGTAGCGTCAGTATTGTTGGTTGACTGCCTGTCCACCGTAGCCTTTCGACCTTCATAGCCGAGCTACTTCGGCGAAGTAGGCTGGCGAAGGAGGGTTGACTGTAATCACTTCATGCATTTCGTTGCAATTTTTGAGTCAAAATGGAATGCCTTAAACTAAAATCCAGGAAGCAGCGTTTTATAGCGTATTAAAGGGTTATAAGGTCGCGCGTAAATTTCTCTTGATGCCACTATAAAATTCAAGTTAATTTGGTCGAAAAAATCGCCCTTTTATGGAGTTTTTTACTAAAAAAGGAGGTAAAGTATTTACCTTTACCGTCCTCCCAAGAATCCCTATAGAATGGGAATTTTTTCATTTTATAATAATATTTCTAGTTAAGAATTAGCCTTATGAAACCAACCAGCTCCAATAAGGAACGTTTCAAAAAATTTGTTATCGATGAGGATCATCCATGTATCATGTCTCAATCCGTCATCGGTGCCGATAATTTTCACCTACATACCTACACTGATTTCGGAAGTGAAGCCGCTGCCAAAAAAATCGTAGCTGATCTGGAAGTCTATTTGAAAGAAATTGATTTTACTTCAAAAGAATTCTTTTCGTTCATTGCCGTCTTTGAGGACGACACAGTCTATTCGGAAATAGAATTCGAAGAGCAGCTTTGGAAACAACTTCAGCACATCCATGAAGTGGATGACAAAAGCTGGGATAGTACGGTAAGTAGCGACCCAACAGACAAGGCTTTTAGTTTTAGCATCCAGGGCAATGCTTTTTATGTTGTAGGCCTGCACCCTAATAGTGGTCGGAATGCAAGGAAAAGCCCTAAGCCTACAATGGTATTTAACCTTCATGCCCAATTTGAAAAGTTGAGAGAAATGGGCGTATATGACCGGGTTAGAAATACGATCAGAAAACGCGATCGAAAGAAAAATGGTTCCGTGAACCCTATGTTGATCGACTTCGGAAAACGCAGTGAAGCGCCTCAGTATAGTGGCCGCACTGTAGATAATACCTGGGAGTGCCCGTTTAAGCATAAGGCTGATAAATGATCCGGGAAATAGCAAAACAAACCGGCGTTGCCTTTCGCTTAAAAAAAGGCCAAACCCTAAAAGTTATTGATCCTGAAGGTGAGCAGGTTAGTGATATGGTCTTATTTAACGGCCATGATATCAAGGAAAAAATATCATCCGGCAAAACCTTCGATTTTGAAGAATCCATTCTCCTGACAAAAGGGAATTTTTTATGGAGTAACCGAAGTACTAAAATGATGGAGATCATTGAGGATACTAACGGACGGAATGATTTTTTACTTGCCCCTTGCAGCCCGGAGACATTTGAGATCATGTATAAGCACTCGGGATATCACCCCAGCTGCTTTGAAAATCTCCATACCAATCTTGAGCCTTTTGGTATTACCCCTGATGATGTCCCTACGGCCTTTAACATCTTTATGAATGTTCAATTCGATAGCGAGGGTAAGCTATCGGTACTTCCTCCTACAAGCAAGGCCAATGACCATGTCATTTTTGTAGCACTGATGGACCTTATTGTCGGACTCACTGCCTGTTCTGCAGAGGACAGCAATAATGGGAGCTTTAAGCCTATTCATTACGAGATAGGTGGGTGAGTTAGTTCATAGCCTGCCGGTAGGCAGGGAAAATGAACAACCCCTCGATTCCCAATCGACTCCTGCTTCGACTACGCTCAGCATGAAAGCTGGGGTGGCAGTTCGGTTCGAAATGACTCGGTGCTTCAATTGGCCCTTACGGTCATTCGATATGAGCGGTGTACTCTCAGGCTCAGCCATTGTGTAGTTTACTGCGATTGAGAAATCTACATTTCCTTACTTTTAGGGAAAGAATTCACAAGCGCAAAAGATGCCAAACACACCGATGTATCCAAAAAAGGTTTATTTAAACGGGGAAATAATGGATGCCAATGCAGCCATGATCCCGGTATTTGACCGCGGGTTTATTTTTGGAGATGGCATTTACGAAGTGATGGCGCAGATCAACGGGCGATTTTTTTATAGGGAAGCGCATATCAACCGACTTAAATGGTGTTTGGAGCAGATCCACATAGATGTGGATGTGGATGAATTAGAACAGCAGATCCCGGCGTTGCTTGACGCGTCTGATTTAAGCGGAAAAGATTGTTTGCTGTACATGCAAGTCACCCGGGGGGTGGCGCCAAGACAGCATAGTTATCCCAATAACATACAACCAACAGTGATGATGTACGCCTGGCCTAAAACCCTGCCGGACATCAATGAGGACCATGCTTCTGTGGTGACACTAGAAGACTTCCGATGGTCGCGTTGCGATATCAAAATGACTTCCTTATTAGGCAATGTCATGGCCAATGAACATGCGAAGAAAAACCACAGTTATGAAACCCTTTTTATACGCAATGGACTGATCACTGAAGCTTCACATTGCAATGTGTTTTTTGTAAAAGATGACATAGTCTATACACATCCTACAGGGCCTTTTATATTGGATGGTATCACCCGGATTGTTGTCCTCGAACTATGTGACAAATTGGGAATTGGAGTCCGACAAGAGGGCGTCCCGGCTGCGGAGATCACAAACATGGATGAAGCTTTTTTGACAGGAACGAGTACACAGGTTCTGGCCATCAAAGAGGTAAATGGGGCAGCGTGTTTTGAAAATGTCCCAGGGCCTGTAACACGAATCCTTCAGGAAGCTTTTTTGAAGTTGAAAAGATCCCTTTGATTTCTA
>JAHHLF010000352.1 GCA_018679315.1 Bacteroidia bacterium
TCGTATAGGATGACATCCCAACTACTCATACCTGGAATTGTCAATAAGCCGTAAGATCCCGCCTTAACATCTGTACTTCCAAATTTGATATCATCGCTAAAAGTGATCTTCGTTCTTGCATTGGCACCTGTTCGCCAAAGCTTGTCATATGGCACCAGATCGCCAAATATTGTTCTCCCCTTCATTGAAGGACGTGAATATTCCACTGTCACGTCAGTGAGCCCAACCTTCTGTTCAATCTTAGAAAATGGACTTGGAGCGGGTGTTTGCATCTGTCCTTGCAGCGAAATTGAAAGAACAAAAGCACCTGCTAATAAAAATAGTTTTTTCATGCTCTAAAGTGTTTTAGTATTGCGGAAATAAAACTACGGATAAACCCAGGCAAGGAATGTTAAGAAATCCTTAAATAAGACGCCTATTGCTTTACAAATGGTTTAGAAACGATCTGGCCGTCGAAATAGAATGTAAGGTAATATACGGCCTTGGTAAAAGTAGATAGATCAATATCGTTATTAGTGATTTCGGTCGCAGGGGTATACTGAACACGCCGGCCCGTACTGTCAAATATGGCGCGACCAAATAAAGTCTCGGATATGCCATTCTGATAACTGATCGTTGTGCTGCCCAGAGCACTGTAAAGAAGGATATTACCTTCCGGCCCTTCAGGAACTGGTTCTGGTTCCGGCTCCGGTTCTGGCTCTGGCTCTGGTTCCGGTTCTGGTGGTGGATCTTCAGGTAACATATCATTCGTAGTGAAAACAAACAGTTGAGAGTCCAACGTAATGGGTGGTGAGGCATTTACAAAGCGTTCTGAAGATAAATAATACCGGTTTACTGATGTGTAAGCAATCGCTTCGATCTGCATAAAACTCAAAGGCAACGTTATCCTCGTTGCAGTACCAAAGGCGAAAGAATTAGCAATATTCTCTATTCGGACTACAAAAGGAAATAGTTGTTGTGAATACCCAGTAAGAAAAACTACTTCGCTAAGCGAATTATAAACGGCGCCTGTAATCAGACCATTGCTGGCAAAACTTTCGAGGCGTACAGCCTGGTGATCACCCGGTGTTTTCGGGATTTGATAGGCCACGGTTCCATTGCTCTGCCACTGTTTAGTGAACAGTATAATATTATCTCCGAGGACGATCATAGCCTCAGCATCCCAGTCACTATTCGCACCGCCACTGAAATCCATCTGGTCTTCATATGCGTAATTGATCTTATCGGCCGTAACTGTATCCGATCCATCAAAATCCTGTTTGGCTATTCTATAGATCCCAAGATCTGTGCGTGTGCCCTGGTTATTGCCAATATCTCCCACATAAATGTACTGGTCGTCCTGTGCAAGGTCTTCCCAATCAATATTTTCTGCATTACTAATGGTAACAGTGCGTGTGATCGCCAACGAGAGGGTGTCTATGACGAAGAGATTGGCCTCATTCCCGGAATCATTGTGTGTAATTAGTGCATTGTTATGAAATAGCAAGCCAGAGCTCTCCCAAACCTCACTGGGCAGCACGCCCAGGCTGTTGGTGTCGCTTTGACCCCATAAAAGTGAACTCACCAAAAAGGTCAAAATGAAAAAAGTGATGTTTTTCATAGCAGGAATCACAAGGGGAAATTACAAAAATGGTCTTGACCACACGAAAAAAATAGACATCGGTAGGATTTGTCAGAAGAAGAACTAAAATATTTTTTGTTTAACTTTTTTGCTTTTTTATTAAACATTTTATATATTTATCATATGAAATTGTTTCAACTGCATACCAAACAGGGTTTACCCATCACCAAAACAGAAGCCTGGGATTTTCTCAGTGATCCGGCAAATTTATCTGCTATAACACCAGATACTATGGGCTTTGAGATCCTAGCCGGAGCATCGATGCCCATGTTTAAAGGACAGATCATTCATTACAAAGTCTCCCCCTTTCCCGGGATTAAGACACGTTGGGTGACTGAAATTACCCATCTGAAACCAATGGAATACTTTGTGGATGAGCAACGCTTTGGCCCCTATGCTTTATGGCATCACAAACATTTTCTTAAATCCCATGAAAATGGGGTGATCATGGAGGATTTGATAGATTACAAATTGCCATTGGGACTCCTAGGCCAAGCTTTACACGGTATGCTGGTAAAGAAGCAATTGCAAAAAGTATTTCAATTCAGGTATGAAAAACTTAAAAGCCTATTCGGCGAGATCCCTAACATAACACCAGCTCTTCAATTTACTAGTATATGAATAAAAACATCCTGCTTATCGGAGGTTCCTACGGTATCGGTTTGGCCCTTGCCAAGGCCCTTCAAGACGATCATAATGTAATAGTTGCTTCCAGGTCCAAGGAAGACCTGGACGGTTTAAATGTTACCCATATCCCTTATGATGTTTTAGAATTGACACCTGACACACTGGAGCTTCCGGATCAAATCCATGGTTTCGTATACCTACCGGGATCAATTAACTTAAGGCCTATCAAAATGCTCGATATCGATACCTTCAGGAAAGATATGGAGATCAATTACTTTGGACTTGTCTCTATGGTAAAACATATTCTGCCAAAAATGGCTGAGGGAGGTAGCATGGTTTTCTTTAGTACCGTTGCCGTGGGCACAGGCATGCCTTTCCATACAAGTGTCGCTGGAGCCAAAGGAGCAATAGAGGGCTTTGCCAGAGCATTGGCGGCTGAATACGCCCCAAAAATTCGCTGTAACGTCATTGCACCTTCTCTGGTCGATACACCTTTATCTAGTCGACTACTTAACAATGAACGCAAACAAGAGGCAATGGCCGATCGCCATCCGCTAAAAAGAGTGGGCAAGCCTGAAGATATGGCACAGACTGCTTTATTTTTACTTAGCGAGAACAGCAGTTGGATGACAGGACAGACCCTGGGTGTAGATGGTGGCCTGTCTGTGCTCAATCTTTCATAAGATGAAAACAAAAACAGCCGTCTTTTGGTTTCGGCGCGATTTGCGATTAACCGACAATTGCGGCCTTTTCCATGCGCTAGGAGATGCGCACACTGTGCTACCTATTTTTATTTTTGACACACATATTCTGGACCAACTGCCAGCAAACGATGCCAGGGTCACTTTTATTTATAATCAGCTGGTACAAATCCGAACCCTCCTTCAGAAGAAACATAATTCGAGCCTGGCAGTTTACCATGGAGATCCTTTTGAAGTGTTTACCCAACTTTTGGATGAATATGAGATCTCAACAGTCTATACAAATCACGACTATGAGCCTTATGCGCTAACGAGAGATAAGCAGATTACCGAGCTACTCGCATCAAAAGACATAACTTTTTCCAGTTATAAAGACCAGGTAATATTTGAAAAAAACGAAGTGCTTAAAGATGACGGCAAACCTTATGTGGTCTATACCCCATATATGAAGCGATGGCGAAGTCTCTTTAACTATAAAAAACATGCAGTCTCATTTGAGAGTGAATCGATGCTGGACAACCTCATCCAAGATACTGCCCTCCCCTTTCCCGACTTATCAAAAATTGGTTTTAGGAGAAGTGAAATTGAAGTTCCGTCCTTTGATATATCCACCGGTCTTATTGACAACTACAAGAATACCAGGGATTTCCCCGGACTGCTCAAGGGCACATCACATCTGAGTCCTCACTTAAGATTTGGTACGATTTCCATACGTCAAATGATCCAAAAAGCCTATGCCGGTAAGGAAGATACCTTTCTGAAAGAACTGATCTGGAGGGAGTTCTTTATGCAAATCCTTTGGCATTATCCCCATACAACAACACGCGCTTTTAAAGCGCAGTACGACCGGATCGATTGGCGAAATGATCCAGAGGAATTTGAAAAGTGGAAAAACGGAAATACAGGTTACACCATGGTCGATGCAGGCATGCGCGAACTCAATGCCACAGGCTTAATGCATAATAGGGTGCGAATGCTGGTCGCCAGTTTTCTTTGCAAACACCTTTTGATCGACTGGCGATGGGGAGAGGCGTATTTTGCTGAAAAACTTTTGGATTATGAGATGAGCAGCAATGTGGGGAATTGGCAATGGGCTGCAGGAAGTGGTGTAGATGCTGCCCCTTATTTTCGAATTTTCAATCCGATCACACAAATCGATAAATTCGACAAAGATCGCAGCTATTGCAACCAATGGGTGCCCGAAGCAAATGGTGCTCCCATGACCTTACCAATGGTCGATCATAAAATGGCCCGTGAGCGCTGTTTACACGCATACAAAGTAGCGCTGTCATAAGTTGTGTTTTTGTATATTTAGGTTTCTTAATTTCAAAATATCCAACATGAAAAAATTACTTCTCTTGCTACTGAGCCTGGCGCTAACACAAACCATGAAATCACAGCGCATGAGTTCTTCCAAAAAAGCCATTGTGGCTTCCGTGGAAGCGCATAAGGAAAAGCTGATCGCTATCAGTGATTCTATCTGGGCTCTTGCCGAGACGGCCTTCGAAGAAGATGATTCTGCAGAGATCCTTGCATCTTATGCCGAAAAAAATGGCTTTACCGTGCAGCGGGGAGTAGCCGGGATGCCAACGGCCTTTGTTGCAACATACGGTTCGGGCAGTCCT
>JAHHLF010000322.1 GCA_018679315.1 Bacteroidia bacterium
CATCCGGATGATATTACGGACGTGTTTATGACCCATTTGCATTTCGATCATTGTGGGGGTTGTGTACAATGGAACAAGGATCGGACAGGATATGAGCCCGCCTTTAAGAATGCCACATTCTGGAGCAACCAAGAACATTGGGATTGGGCCATTCATCCCAATGCCCGGGAAAAGGCATCCTTCTTAAAAGAGAATCTTTTGCCAATGAAAGAAAGCGGGCAATTGCGTTTTATTTCGCCAGTTACATCAAAGAAAAGCACATATGACGATTTAGGTTTTGAGCTCTTATTCGTTGATGGGCATACAGAAAAGCAAATGTTGCCTCATATATCGTACAAAGAGAAAACCCTAGTCTTTATGGCGGATCTGATCCCCACTACCGGCCATATACCGCTTCCATATGTTATGGGATATGATACGCGTCCCTTGCTGACATTAAAGGAAAAGGCTTCATTTCTTACAGAAGCTGCAGACAAGGAGTACATATTGTTTTTGGAACATGATGCCCATCATGAACTGTGTACGCTACAACATACCGAAAAGGGGGTTCGTCTTAAGCAGACGTATTCATTTGATGAGGTGTTTGGATAGTTGGCCCTATTCTTGTGAAAGCTTTACCATATGTTTCACAGGAATATGATTATTTTTGTGCCCTAAACACAAACCTTAATTCATTCTTTTATGAAAATTAAAATTTCCCCCATTAAGTCTGTCTATGCAGTTTTTTTACTGATCCTTTCCGGTTGTGGTGGTACTGTCATGGTTAGTACACCCGTAGAAAATATAGATGCTGTTCCCTTAAAAATTTCAGATCTCACCGAAGCTCAGGAAAAGACCTGGTCCCATGCAGATCTCATAGCCGATACAATTCCTGGCATGAGCATTAATAAAACATATACTGAGATCATTGGAACTAGAAAAGGTAAAAAAGTGGTCGTTGCAGTCCTGGATTCGGGAATTGATCTCACACATGAAGATCTGGATGGCGTTTTATGGACAAATAAAGGGGAAAAGCCTGGTAACGGAGTTGATGATGACAGGAATGGATATATTGATGATATACACGGCTATAATTTCCTGGGTGAGTCCTATAATGAGCAATTGGAAATGGCCCGTATCCTCAGACTCAAACTTGGAGATGCGGCTTTACAGGCAAAAGCAAAAGCAAAATTAGAGGCCGATTATACAGAGGCAAGTCAGAATAAATCCCAATACGAACAGATCCTTCAGGCAGTAAGTCAATCGCATGAAGCGGTAAGTAAGCATTTAGGAAAATCGAATTATACTAAGAAAGAAGTTTCCGCTATTAAAACAGAGGATCCGGCCTTGCAGCAAAATATTGCAGTCCTCCTCCAGATGTACAACTTTTCGGATTCTATTCCTGATCTGATCGAAGAAGTAAAAGAAGGAATTAAACACTTTTCAGATCAACTCAATTACAATCTTAATGTGAATTTTAGCGGTCGTGATGCGGTGGGAGACAATCCTTATGATCTGATGGACCTTGGGTATGGAGATGGAAATCCACAAAATCGATTTCCTGATGAAAAACATGGCACCCACGTAGCCGGAATTATTGCGGCTGAGCGTAATAACGGTCGCGGTGTTAATGGCGTCGCCAACAACGCTCAGATCATGAGTATCAGGGCCGTTCCAAATGGTGATGAATATGATAAGGATATAGCACTAGGTATTCGCTACGCTGTGGATAATGGAGCGCGCATTATCAATTGCAGTTTTGGCAAATCTTTTTCTCCGAACTCAGAATGGGTATTTGATGCCATTAAATACGCTGCATCTAAAAACGTGCTCATTGTACATGCTTCCGGTAATGATGGCCTTAATATAGATGCTTCAGAGAACACCCAATATCCGAATGACTACAACACTAATCCAGGGCCTGAGTTTGCTGAAAATGTGCTGGTAGTTGGTTCGCTTACACAGAATTATGGTTCGGAAATGATCTCTTCCTTTTCTAATTACGGCCAAAATAACGTAGATGTTTTTGCGCCCGGTTCTGGTATATACTCAACAATTCCGGGCAATACCTACAAATCTCAGGGGGGGACATCCATGGCTGCTCCAGCTGTATCCGGTGTTGCTGCTTTGATCATGTCATATTATCCAAAGCTTACAGCCGTACAGGTGAAGAAGATCATTGAGCAGTCCGGTTTATCTTCAAAAACCAATGTGATCCTCGGTGGCGACCCAAGCAAAGCCAAAAATTTTAATGAAATTTCAAGCTCTGGTAAAATGGTAAATGCATACAATGCTATGATACTCGCTGATGGTGTGGCCAAGGGCCGCGTCCGCATTTAATTTTAAAATAGATAAAAGTGAAATACCTCAAATCTCTTATTCTCCTGCTCATCCCATTAGCAGGATTCGGTCAACACACATATTGGCAGCAACATGCAGACTATACTATGGATCTTGTCATGGATGTAGAGTCATTTCAATTTTCAGGCACACAGAAACTCACCTATACCAATAACTCTCCGGATACTCTAGACCGGGTTTTCTACCATATGTACTTTAATGCATTTCAACCCAAAAGCGAAATGGATATCCGTTTGCAGAGCATAAAAGATCCGGATAGGCGAATGTATGTGGACGGGGCTAGCAAAATTGCAGATCTGAAGGATAATGAGATCGGATTTCTTAGGGCTACTGCTATGGATCAG
>JAHHLF010000165.1 GCA_018679315.1 Bacteroidia bacterium
GTCACCTGGGTCTCACACCTCAGGCGATATATAAATTCGGTACATATACAGTCCGTGCAAAAGACAAAGACGAAGCTGAGAAACTCATTGAAGATGCCAAACTCCTGGAAAGGCTGGGTTGCTTTGCCATTGTCCTCGAAAAGATCCCGGCAGAACTGACCAAGAAAGTTTCAGAAGAATTATCAATTCCTACGATCAGTATCGGGGGCGGAGGGCATGCAGACGGACAAGTACTGGTTATCCATGATCTGTTAGGGATGACACATGAATTTAACCCAAGATTCTTAAGGCGATACATGAATCTGTTTGAAGATATGAGCGAGGCTATTTCAAAATATGTGGCCGACGTCAAATCGCGCGACTTTCCAAGTGAGGAAGAACAATACTGAAAATTCCAAAAAAGGCAATCGTTCTACGCCAGAAAACCTCGAAGTTCTTTACGAGGACAACCATATTATTGCCGTCAATAAAAGACCAGGTGATATCGTGCAGGGGGATAAAACAGGTGATATCCCGCTGAGTGAGATTGTCAAGGCCTACATCAAGAAGAAATATGAGAAGCCAGGCGCCGTTTTCCTGGGTGTCGTTCACAGGTTAGACAGACCCACTTCAGGAATCGTGCTCTTCGCAAGAACCTCAAAAGCGCTGGCTCGACTAAATGCGGCCTTCTCCAAAAAAAAACCTCATAAGACCTATTGGGCAGTCGTGGAATCAACTCCAATGGCAGATTCGGGCCGATTGGTGCATTGGCTGAAGAAAAATCCGCAACAGAACAAATCATATGCCTATGAAAAGGAAGTTCCAGGAAGTAAAAAAGCAGAACTTACTTTTAAAACCATCGGTAAATTAGATCATTACAGCCTGTTAGAAATTCAGTTACTAACCGGACGTCACCATCAGATCCGGGCACAACTGGGTGCACAAGGTGCCATAATCAAAGGCGATGTGAAATACGGTGCGAGACGGGGTAACCGAAATGGCAGTATTCATTTGCACGCCCGTGAATTAAGACTGGAACACCCGGTTGGGAATTCAGATATCAATCTCATTGCGGAGCCTCCTGATGACCCGGTCTGGAATCAATGCCTACATTTTTAATAGGTACATTGTTTCCGCTGAAATGGCCTTCAGGATTTAGGCATGGTATTTGTTTTTTATGGACAGATTCACTTAAACACTGATCATTATGAAAAAATTAATTTTATGTAGCGTGCTCGCCTTATTGGCATCATGCAGCACCTATAATTCTATCGACAGTTTTTACAATGCCCACAAGAACGACGATGAGGTTTTTGCCTTACGTGTTCCCCAGGTAATGTTTACCCTCGTAAGAGGTATATCACCTGAAATGGACGCGCTGGTAGGCACTACCAAAGACTTGAGATATATGCAGTTTCCCAGTAGCACCGAAGCACAAACGCAGTTTCTAAACCGTCAGATGAATACCATGACAGGTTCTTCATTTATTGAAGTTTACAGGAAGAATGAAAAGAGTAAACGCAATGTAGTTTCTATTCGTGAACGCCGTAACAGCGTGAAAGAGATCCTGGTGTATTCCAATAATAACCTGAATGGATCTTTTCTTTATTTCAATGGCGATTTTGATCCGGAAATGGTGAAAGAACTGGCCGAGAAAAACAAGTTTGATAATATTACTTCAGGGCTTGTCAATCAATTCAGCGCAAAGACTCCCGGGATCGTTAACGAGTAAGTGCCAGGGCCTTTTCGCGGATCACTTCAGCCACGGGTTTGTTCTTGAGATGGCTTTCGAGCCATGATAATATATCGAGGTATAAGAATGGCCTTTTCTCATATGGATGGTCTTCCAAAGGTTTTAAGGCATCATACAGTTTTTGGAACTCGGCCCTCAATTCCCCTGGATAAATGTGCCCGAGTTTCCTTAAGAATTTGATCATCTCTTTCTGAACCTCATGCAAGTCGTTCATTTTTATAAGGAATTTGTATGTGCTCTTTAGCTGTACTTCCAAATGGTAATCAAGGCCCGCTTCGTAATGAGCCACCAAGCTTAGAACCCTGGCAAAGCACATAAGGTCTTCCCGCATTTTAAGGTTCTTGTTCTCAATAATGCGCTTCAGGTACTTTATGCAATTTTTATTATCCCCCGTTCCAAAATAGAGGCAGGCTATTTTATAATAAAAGACCATGATGTGATGTTCATCTATTCGAGCCCGGTGTTTATTAATTCCATATTCGACTATAGGCACAAGGCTCAGCCCTTTTTTAAATGTGCCTTCCAGGAAATGGAGATTCAGTTTGTTTAAATGAATGTACAAGAAGGCCAAGGAGGATATATTATCATTTTTGGGGAAATCATCCTGATTTACCCTTTCCTCCAAGTTCTCGAGGGTTTGACGGAATTGCGTGGCGTATTTCACAAAAAATAGCGACTCCATCAGATAATTGTTCCCCTTTAGGAAAAATACAGGATTGAGTCTGATCATCTTTGGGTTATCATAGAAGAGATCTACCCATTTGCTTGCGTATTTATAGCAAGACAAAAAGTCCTGGATTAGGAAGCTATACCACAAATGTGCTTTATAAAGCCACAGCTTTTCACGAAAACCAAATTCCTCGATCGCATAAATCGGCATATTTTCTTCGAAATATGAGCTAGCTTCTTTGTAATCTTCGTCATTCCTCACATAGCCCACTTTCAGCATCATTCCGTAGAGCTGCAATGACAGATTGGATAGTTTGCTAGTTACAGAATTGAGTCGGGTTAACTCCCGGGATTGCTTTTCAAGTTCATCTGCCCGATCCGGAATACTGCGTGTAATATATTGGGTTTCAATTAGCTTCTCTAGCTCCACGATCTCGTAGGCTATATTCTTTTCTTCATTTTCGATGGCGATACCCTTGGCCTTATCGAGGATCTTCAGGCTTTGCTTATACAGTCCTTTTTGATAGAGTATCGTAGCGAAATCCAGTTGCTCCCGTATTTGTACCCGAATATTCTGGTTCACAGGATTCAAACGCAGGCTCACAAGGATCTGTCGGTACAAATGTGCTTTTAAATTGGACAGTTGTGATTTCTTCACAATGCCACTTTCCAATATGACGGTTTCATCATAGGATTTCATCTTGTCCATAAGGTTGAACAAGGCCAGGAATTTAGCATCGGTATTTACCCCCAAACGGCCCACATATAGTTTGAACTGTCGCTTTTCTGATTTAGAAAGCGATTTTACAAGAATGAACAAACTATCTTTACTTGCAGTTGTCATCGTAATTAGTTCAAGTTAAAGCGCTACAATTCAATAATTTATGATTCCTGATTTCCATATTAACGTTGTAATTACGTACTTGTAAGAGCTGGGGGCTGAGAAGGCAGAATATATCTTCGTACAGGTGACTAATTTAGGTAAATATAATGAGTAAAGATAAGGTACAAATTTTTGATACCACCTTGCGTGA
>JAHHLF010000327.1 GCA_018679315.1 Bacteroidia bacterium
GTACAAGTTTCTTCAACGGCCAGGAATAACTTAGAAACCATATGCCAGTAAATAGAGCCAAGGCCCTCATATCCAAAGAAAGTTCCTGATCTTCCCGTAAATGAAGTGTGGTCAAAGACGGCCTCAAAAAGATCCAAAATGCGTTGTCGGTCTCCTTCCAATAATGAACCATATTGGTTTTCCGGAAGCAGCGCCAAGGCCGCACTAAGACTATCGGCATTATTAAAAGACCCGTTGAAGTGATATTGGCCAGCATCATCCTTTTCAATTATACTAGTATCCCCTTCTTTTAGCAATTGCATTAGCAAAGGTATTCTCTCTGCCTCTTCTGCAGAAACCATATTTTTAAGCAAAAACCTTGGCAGATCTTTATCCGGATAGAGCAAATAACTATACTGATCATCCCGGAACAAGGCACTTTCTTTAAGGTTGTCCAGTAGTTCTAAGCTCTCTTGTGGAGAGAGATAACCAGAGCTTAATACGGCCACCTGACCTTCCAGCATTTCATTTAGATAGGAGATAGCAACTTCATCCGGGTCATTGAAAGAAGCGATGTTATAGGCATGATACATGCCATCCTCACGCTTGTTGGCATCAATAGAATGTTCCATGAAGGCAAGAACTGCATTACAAAATCCGAGAAGATCTTCCGATGAGATAGCTTTCTTTTCCCCACTAAACCCATCCGTATAAATCTGTTCTCTGTAGGTACTTCCCGCCGCCCCTAGCGCATCAAGAATGCGTTTTCGATCTTTATTAGAAATAGAGCTTTCCAATAGAGTTGTATGACTCTCAAAAGCATCCTTCAACGCATCAAAGAAATCGACCATTTCAGATGATACATTATATTCATCCTTGGTTGCAGTTGGCATCATGTCCTTGAAAAAGACAAGAAATCGCCTTAGATAGTACAAGGTGACCATTGACACACCATTTCCTACCAAAGCGTTATTAGCATCATTCCATTCAGGTCGTTGGGTATTTAACCAGATTCCGGCCTCAGGGATAAAATTGGAACATTTAGCTAAAACAGTTGCCAGGATCTTCTCTATAAAATTTACCCGATAAATACCAGTTGACTTATCTGTCAATAGTGCCCCATCTGCCCCTAATTCTTCTCTCCTATTGCTAATCTTATGCTCGAGGTCCTGATTAAAATCAATAGTGTTCTTGGGGTCCTCCAGTAATTCTTCATACTTCTTGATGCGATATGGAACATTCGCATAAACAAATATTTCCTGGTTAAAGTATTCGGTCAAACGGGACGGGTAATAATTTTGAATGATCTCTAGAAATTTTAAAAGATAGATGATCTGGTGGTCTCCCCAATATCCTATATAAGACCATGGATCATCCGGCTCTACCACCTCCCAGTCTATGCCTCCCTTGGTAACACGATACGGATTATAGCCATCAAAAGTGGATGCATTCAAGAATTTATGGATCATACTGTCGATGAATTCCGGATAGGAATGGGCTAATGCCTCCCAATTTTGGAATATATCCCGCCAGTTTCCTTCGTAATCCAGGATCTTGGACCCATCTTTTTCACTTTGTGTGTTTATGGAAAATTTATTCCAGGGCCGACTCGGATCGCCGTGTCGTCTACTGAATTTTAATGGCATATATTCTATACACAAGCGCTTGAAATCAGGGTCCTTATGTGCCACAGATAATTCCCGTAATCTTTTCAGGGTAAACATTTGAGGTAATTCCGTTACCACCTCGTGATGTGCAGTCCAGACTTTTCTGTTGGCTTTTTGCAAGTAGCTGTCAAAGTCCGATTTGCTGATATCATAGTTGTTATCAAAGATCCCGCCTCGCATTATATTGAACAACACATTGGAAAAATGCCGCGCTGTGCGTAAACCATCACGGGTACATTGAAGGGCATCAGAGGCAGCGGCTAAGTTTATAAGATCTTGAGTGCCCCTATCGATATCTGCCTGTACCTCATCCCTTAACTTATTCGACTTTTTAAGTTGCTCATTTAGATTGGCAATAGCAGCAGGTCCTTGATTAACATTGGCGATTATAAGCCACTCTTTAGATGCCTTGTCATCCAAGCTAAGTTCCTGGTGAAGGAAATAGGCACCTTTTTCAGCACGAATATCCAATTCTTGTACTATTGGAT
>JAHHLF010000150.1 GCA_018679315.1 Bacteroidia bacterium
TTACAAGAGAGATTATCACCCGCCAAACTCGCACTCAAAGCGGGCGGGGTTGTTATGTTCGCAGTTGTCATGCAATTATCTGGAAAACCATCACCATCTCTATCAGCAGTATCCGTTACTGTGACGGTATACATAGTGTTTGGTAATGCATTTGTAAGATCTTCAGTAGTAGCACCACCCGGGCTCCACATATAGGTAAATGGACCCGTTCCGCCCATAACTGTCAGATCCACATCGATCTGATTACCTGTATTACAAGCAGCTGTGGCCATGGCCTGAAGGGGCGGATTAATAATTAGAGTTCCCGCAGGCTGCCCGCATTTTGGATGAGGTGAAGATGGACCTGGGATAGGACACTCATTACCAGCACCAGCAGAAGTCCAGGCTAGTAAAATATTACCTAATTCTAAAGAGCTACCACAAGTATACTGAAACTGTCCAAAGTTAACGGTTTGAACGCCATCACCATTCGGAGTATCACCTTTCTTAATAATGGGACCGCTACATTCAGCAAATGTGCTCATAGTGACGTTGCCATACATATCGGTCGTAGTTAAATCACCCATTACTGCCAAAGCTGGTCTGAGACTATTGGTATTGTGAAGTACAGTAATAAGCAGATCAACCATCAGTACATCTCCGGGTGTACATGTTGTACAAGCACCTCCCGATAATTCTGCACTAATTAATTGGACATCTTGGGAAACACATTGACCAGCTGTAACTAGTGGCCTAAGATCGGTTTGCTGAGAAGTTGCACTCAGAGGTGCCAGTGTAAGAATCAGAAAAAGTAAACAGGAAAGAAATTTTTGGAATGGTAGGGTGTGTAAAGACTTCCTCATAGTATAGTGTTATTTGTTGATTACTATACCAGAGCATAACTGGAAAACCATGCTTGTAAGAAGGTGGGGCTTCTTAAAACAATATTCCATAAAAGCTAAATATGCCTTGTTATCTAAAAACTATAAAGGAAGGGGGGGTAGTAATTATTTAATCATATAGTCTTTTGGAAATTGGCGGGGCTTTTATGGTTTGTGTGTCCTAAAACTCATAATAAAAAGTTAATTATGAACGGTTTGGAGCCAAAAAATCGATGAAATGCAAGTTTGTGTGGATAATCTTATGATACCAGGGAATGTATTTACTTCTGTTTGAGCTTTTTCTGCTCTTCAGCCTGTTCCATCATCTCGCGCATCTTTTTCTGGAAGCGATTTTCCTTCTTGGGCTGCTTCTTCTTCTCCTGGATCTGTGCATGGATCTTATCCTCATCCAAAATAAAGCGCTTGATAGCGATCATGATCAAGATGGTGATCAGGTTGGAAACGAAGTAATACAAACTCAAGCCACTGGCATAATTATTAAAGAAGATCAACATAAACAATGGCGACAAGTACATGATGAATTTCATGTTAGGCATGCCCGGTTGGGTCTGCATATTCTGACCTGTAGTCATCATCATATAAAAGAAGATCGCCACGGAAGCAAGGATCGGGAACAAACTCACATGATCCCCATAAAATGGGATCGTAAAAGGCAGCTCAAAAATGGTATCATAACTCGACAAGTCCTCCGCCCACAGAAAGGATTTCTGTCGCAATGAGAACGATGTCGGGAAGAACATAAAGAGGGCATAAAATATCGGTAATTGAAGTACGGCAGGAATACACCCGCTCATCGGGCTCACCCCTGCCTTGTTATACAACTTCATAGTCTCCTGCTGCTTCTTCATGGCGTTATCTTTCAAACGCTCATTGATCTCCGTGATCTCAGGCTTTAACACCTTCATCTTCGCCTGGGAGAGATAGGACTTATAGGTTACGGGCGACATAGCAACACGGACAATAATCGTCATCACCACAATGGCTAGACCAAAGGGAAGAAAGGATGTCAGGAAGCCGTAGAAGGGCGTGAACACATAACGGTTGATCCAGCCAAAGATGCCCCATCCGTAAGGGATAGAATCTGCCAGGCCGTATTCTTTATAATCATCCAGGACCCGTAAATCCGTTGGCCCGTAATACCAATTCATGGCATAGTTCAGTTCTCCGGCAGTATACTGGAGGGGTACTTTAGTGGTGTACTGTTTTGTAAACTGTGTTTCTTTACTCTCCTCTTCCACCAAATTTACGGTGGTCAGCTCAGCGGTTTCAAATGGTGTTTTTGTAGCCAGGATAGAACTGAAAAAATGCTGCCTGTAAGAAAGCCACTGGACATCAACTTCGGATTCTTCATCGTCGCTAGACTCCGATAGCTTGCTCACCTTATCACCCTCATATTTATATGTCAGCCTCGAATAACGATTTTCATACTGTACACTCTTATTGTGGCGTATCCCTTTCAGATCCCATTCCAGGCTGGCCGGCTGGGAGCTATTAAAAGTAGCATTCAAGCCTTGTGAACGCACAGCAAAGTCAAGCATATATTCATCCGGCTTCATTTCATAACGGTACTCCAGGAACTGTGTGTCTGAGATCTTTGCCTTCATAGACAAGACCTGGTTGTCCCCATTGGCTTGCATGCTAGGTTCAAAAAAGAGGTCACGCGTATTCAGTACCCTGTTATCCCTGGTCGAAAAAACAAGGTTGAAATCGGAATTGGCTTCATTAATAAGGTATACCGGAACAGAATCGTAGGTCACGAATTGCTTCATTCGCGCCTCTGTGATCTGTCCGCCTTTATTGGCGATCTCTAAATACAACAGATCATTTTCCAAAACCGTCGTTCCATCTGTTGAAGGTGTAAAGCTAAATGCGCCTGCAGATGACAAATATTGAGATTGCCTTACAGAATCATTGGCAACGGGTTCAGGCACCACCACAACTTCTTCTTTGGCCTTTTCAGCTTCTTGCTGTGCCTGTTGCTCCTCTACTTGTTCCTGTTGTGCTTTTTGGGCTTCCAGTTCTTCCGGAGTAGGCTGACTCTGATAAAACCAGAAGATCAGGATGACAAAGATCAGGACGAAGCCTATTATTGAATTGAGATCGAGTTTGTTTTCTTCCATTTCGGGCTGCTACATAAGGTCATATATATGACCCCAAGAGGTTTGCAAATATATATCCAAAAGTGGGGTTTATGCCAAACTGGCACGAGAATGTTCAGATTTGTATTGAAGCACTGCTTTTACAAAACCTACAAAAACGGGATGTGGATTTGCCACTGTGCTTTTATACTCCGGGTGATACTGCACCCCAAAATACCAGGGATGGGACGGTAATTCAATGATCTCGACCAAACCGGTTTCCTTATTGACCCCCGATGCAACTAAGCCGGCTTCTTCTAATTGTTCTTTGTACGAGTTGTTCAATTCATAACGATGACGGTGCCTCTCTGAGATCTCGGTTTTGCCAGCATATAAACGTGAAGCCAATGTGTCTGGGCTAATTTCACATGACCAGGCACCTAAGCGCATCGTTCCTCCTTTATCGGTAATACTTTTTTGTTCCTCCATCAGATCGATAACAGGATGCGGTGTATCTTCATCCATCTCTGTGGAATTCGCTTCTTCCAGTCCCAATATATTTCTTGCAAATTCTATGACTGCCATCTGCATCCCCAGGCAAATTCCTAAATATGGAATACCGTTTTCCCTAGCATACTGCACTGCCTTGATCTTTCCTTCTATTCCGCGCTCCCCAAAGCCGGGTGCCACCAGGATGCCATCTAGGCCCAATAATTGCGATTCTACTTCATTTTCTTCAAGGTGTTCAGAATGGATCGAATGTACATTTACACGCACTTCATTAACCGCCCCGGCATGAATAAAGGATTCCAAAATCGACTTATAAGAATCCTGTAATTCTACATACTTTCCGATCAATCCGATCG
>JAHHLF010000046.1 GCA_018679315.1 Bacteroidia bacterium
GTCACAATATAAAAAGCCATGATGGGCAATACGGCACCATTCATGGTCATGGAAACCGACATCTTGTCTAAGGGGATCCCGTCAAACAGGATCTTCATGTCTTCAATAGAATCAATTGCCACTCCGGCCATTCCTACATCTCCTACCACACGTTCGTGATCGCTGTCATAACCCCGGTGTGTTGGCAGGTCAAATGCTACAGATAGTCCTTTTTGACCAGCTGCCAGGTTGCGCCTGTAAAAGGCATTACTTTCTTCGGCTGTAGAAAAACCTGCATATTGTCTGATGGTCCAGGGTCTGCGTACATACATGGTAGAATAAGGGCCACGCAGATAGGGTGGTATGCCAGCGGCAAAGTCGAGATGTTCCAGATTTCGGATATCTCCTGGACCATAAATGGGTTGCACATCTATACCCTCGGCGGTATTAAAGTTGTTTGCCTCGCCCTCCGAAGTTTTAACGGAGGAGGGTTGGCCGACTGTCTTTAGTTTAAGGTGTTGCAGATTTTTTCTACCCATCTTTCATCCGTTCTTTTTCCACCGTTGAGGCTAGTCGTTTAGGTACGATGGGTTCTACTTCTGTCCTGCGAGCTTCTTTTTGTATAAAGGGAGCAAAATCCAATTGATCTAGTACAGATTCTTCTTCATTTACATAGGCATTGGCGCCTACTAACTTTTCATTACCTGCATCAAAATCTTCCTCTTGTGCTTTTGCTTGTTCCCTGATCTTTTTTTGGAGCATACCCGATCTGAGATGCTGGTAATAGCCGCCAGAAGCTTCTAGTTCTTTGAAAAGCGATAAGGCTTTCTGGGCCAGTTGTTCGGTCAGACTTTCGATATAGTATGACCCGTCTGCCGGATTATTCACTTTATCCAAATAACTTTCATGTTTCAGGATGCGTAATTGGTTTAAAGCGATGCGACTACTAAACTCATTTTCGTATTTAAAATGACTGTCATACGGACGATTCACTACCGTATCGGCGCCACCTTGGATAGCCGACATGCATTCTAGGGTAGTACGCAGCAGATTGGAATTATAATCAAAAGTGGTTTTATTTCTCAGCGAAGGTTCGGCTATAATATGGCACGGGGCATCCAGGCCATATTCAGCTGCCAGGGTGTCCCATAACCAGCGAAGCGCTCTCAACTTAGCGATCTCAAAAAAATAATTCCCGTCAATGGCAGTTTTAAAGACAAAGGGTTTCGGGTCCAGGCCGTGTTGCACTCCAAAATTCAGGTATTCATTTGCTTGAAGCAATCCATAGGCCAATTGCTGAATGCGATTAGCGCCGGCATTTTGAAAAAGCCCTGTATCTACGGCACAGACATAGGGCGCTTTAGAATGCTGCAGCAGGAATTGCAGGATGGCGTGATCTTCTGAATTGCTTTTATTCCAGTTCCCGGTACGAGAAAGAGTTCCCAGGAGATCAATATTAAGGGCATAATGGGCATAATCTCTAAAAATTCCTTCTACTCGGGCTATGAACTCCTGAGATAAAAAATCCATTTCCAGATGGATAAAGATTCCCCGGCTCATTGCCTTTTCAAGAAGTGCTTTGGGTATTTCACCTGCCTCTGAAAATTTAATAACGATGGTTTCCAGATCACTGGGATAGTTGTCTCCTGAGGAAATCCTTTGTCCCAATTTCCACGACTCGGCCAGCGAATTTGAATATGTTTCCAAGTCATTTTCGGCCGTATAGAAGGGCCTTACATCTATTCCCTCAGCCGACTGCCAAATCAAAGTCTCATTGTAGTCGGCACCTTTCAGGTCTGCATGGATCTTCTGTTTCCACTGTTTTTCAGTAACAGGATCAAATTCAGAAAAGAGGTTATTCTTCTTCATCCTCCTTGTTTTTCAAACTGTCCTCGTATTCAATAAGGAATATTTCTTCCTTAGGTTTTTTGAGATAGTATTTTTCCCTGGCGAATTTTTCTAATTCTTCGGGATCGGATAATTTTTCAATTATGGCCTTATCTCTGGCGATCTCCTCTTCCAGGAATTCCTTTTGTTTTTCCAGTTTCTTTACCTCTCTTCGCAGTTCCCGATGGATCAGCAGCGAATTCGTATCAAAAAAAAGCATCCAGATCAGAAATACTGTCAGCACGAGCACATAAGCGTTCGTGAAGAACCGGAACCACTTATTTTGGCGCCATTCTTTTAATCCCATCAGGCTTGGAGCTTTTCGTTAATGATCGTACGCACTATATCTACAGCCACTGTATTGTAATGGTTGTTTGGGATTATAATGTCTGCATATTCCTTAGTAGGTTCAATGAACTGCTCGTGCATTGGCTTTAATGTCGACTGGTAACGTGTTAGCACTTCTGTCAGGTCGCGTCCCCTTTCGTTAATATCGCGTTTGAGTCGGCGTATGAGTCGCTCGTCCGAATCGGCATGTACATAGATCTTTATATCGCACATCTCCCGGATTTGCTGATTTGTCATAATCAGGATCCCTTCGACGATCATCACTTTTTTAGGATAGATTTCTACTGTTTCCGAGGTCCGGTTGTGTTCGTGAAAGGAATAGACCGGTTGTTCAATCGGACTGCCTGATTTAAGGGTTATGAGATGTTCTGATAAGAGCTCAAAATCGATCGCATGCGGGTGATCAAAATTGATCTCCTCCCGCTCCTGGTAGGTTAGATGTGAGAGATCTTGATAATATGCATCCTGTGAAATAACACCTACTTCGTCCTGAGAGAGTTCGTTTACTATCTGGTTAACAACCGTTGTTTTACCACATCCTGTACCACCCCCAATTCCTATGATCAGCATTCCTGTGAGTTTAGGTCAAAATTAGTGAATAATGATTTTCCATCCTTTTCATTTACTTTAGTTGTTTCTGTCCATTGGGATAATCTTTGGCAAGGGTACAACTGAGTGACAAGTTAAAACATGATTTTATTCATGTTTTAAAGGACTTAGCGCTGTTATTTTTGGAGCTGCGTTGTTATTCAAAAGTTTTAAACTGCCTTACTAAACTGTTTAAATTTTTATGACCTATACATCAGATCATTTACTGGAAGCCAAGACCCGCAAGGAGTTGATCAAGATTGCCAAACGTGAAGGTATCGATATTAAGCGAGTTTTATCCAAATTAAAATATGAAGTGGAATTGAGGAAACTTCAAAGTGAACTGGTCAGTCTTCAGAACCACGTAGCCAAAAATAAATTAAGGGTAGCCATAATTTTTGAAGGACGGGATGCCTCCGGGAAAGGAGGCTCTATCAAACGATTTAAAGAACATTTAAATCCGCGTTCTTCGCAAGTTGTGGCCTTAACTAAGCCTACCGAGGTTGAAAGGGGTCAGTGGTATTTCAGGCGTTATATCAAAGTACTGCCTAATCCGGGAGAGATCGTTTTTTTCGACCGAAGTTGGTATAACCGCGCTGTCGTAGAACCTGTTATGGGATTTTGCGATGATGCCCAGTACCGCAAATTCATGGTGCAGGTGCCCGAATTTGAACATTTGCTTTACGAAGACAATGTAAAAGTCATCAAGTTCTGGTTCTCCATCTCTAAGGAGGAACAGAAAAAACGCTTTGAAGCGAGACTTAAGAACCCACTCAAGCGATGGAAATTCAGTCCTGTAGATATGAAAGGCCAGGAGCTTTGGGACAAGTATACTCATTACAAGGAACAGATGTTCAGTAAGACACATACGACCTTCAGTCCCTGGATGATCGTCAAAACCAATAACAAAAGGGAAGCACGTATTGAAAGCATGCGTTATGTGCTCTCTGAATTTGAATATGAAGGCAAGGGAAAATCCGAAATCGCTTTAGTGCCTGACCCGAACATAATTCTCAGGTATTACCGGTCTGCCGTACAAATAGATATATAACCATGGAGAAGAAACAACTAAGTAAAGAAGAGGTTACCCTATTGAATTCTAGATTGGGCTTGTATTCCTTGCTACGCACTAAGAAAGTGAACCTCTCCAACGCACTGGAGGAGACGGCTTATGAGACCGAACTGAAACAACATCAGGAAGAATTAATTAAGCTGCAGAATTGGGTGATCAAGAACGATAAGAAAGTGGTTGTTTTATTCGAAGGGCGTGATGCTGCCGGAAAAGGGGGTGCCATCCGGCGTATTACAGAATATATCAACCCGCGTCATTTTAAGATCGTGGCTTTGAATATTCCAACAGAAGATGAACGGAAGCAATGGTTTTTCCAGCGATATATCAACCAACTACCCAAGCCGGGGGAGCTCGTTTTTTTCGATCGCAGCTGGTATAACAGAGCTGTAGTAGAGCCTGTCAATCAGTTTTGCACCAAGGAGGAATACCAGGTTTTTATGGAGCAAGTAAACAGCTTTGAGAAGATGCTCATCCAGAGTGATACCTATTTGATCAAATTCTATTTGTCCATCACTAAAGAAGAGCAAGCCAGGCGATTTACTAATATAAAGCAGGATCCGCTAAAACGCTGGAAAATGACCCCACTAGATGAAAAGGCCCAGGAATTGTGGGATGAATATACCGCCTTTAAAGACCGCATGTTTGAAGAGACGAATACCAAAGAAGCCCCCTGGGTGATCGTAGATGCTAATAAGAAATCTACAGCGCGACTCGGATCGATCAAGCATATCTTAAAAGTGATTCCATATGAGTAGAGAATAATTGTCATAGAGAAATATTCAAGCCATGTTGAAATTAGGCCAACTACTTCAAGAAAACAGGATAGCTAAACTCCTGGAGTTGGTCTTGGTCTTTTTCCTGGCAGCCGTATTCATTTACTTCTTTATGGATAGGAGTAATGAAAATCAGCTGCTCAATATGGGGATCCTCTGGTTGGCCAATGTCTTTATGCTCCTCTGGGTCTGGGCCGGATTAAAATTGCGGGGTGAGGATTGCAGTAGCCTTGGACTTTCATTTAAACTTCCAACACCAAAAGAGGCACTCAAAAATGTGGGCTTATCCCTGGTCGTTTTTGTGCTGGCCATGCTTGGTTTCGTATTAGGATCTATCGTGATGGCCAATATTACGGGTATCCCTGAGCCATCAGACATGAGTGCCTATGACTATCTGAAAGATAATATTGGTTTGCTAATACTGTCGCTTCTCGGCATCTATATGGTTTCTTCTTTTGGTGAAGAAGTGGTCTACCGTGGCTTTCTCATAACCCGTATCACCGAATTGGTAGGTAACACAAAATGGGGACGAGTAGTAGCTGTACTGATCAGCGCTATCATCTTTGGTTTCGCGCATTATGGCTGGGGACCCATGGGCATTGTGCAAACCTTTTTTATGGGACTTGCTCTGGGCATCTGTTACTTGTGGTTAAAAAAGAAACTGTGGATCCTGGTACTGGCCCATGCCTATATGGATACGATTCTTATACTGCAATTGTTTATGGCAGGTTCATAGTTCATAGCTTGCCTGCCGGCAGGCAGGTTCTTGGTTCATAGTTCCTAGATCCAAGGGTCTTCATCTGGAATATTAAGAGCTAGAAACCAAAAGCCAAGAATTAAACCCTGAGAAATATCATAGGTAATCTTTTCTAAAATCGCTTCCTTGCTGGAAATATTACTTGCCATGATCGGCTCTCAAAAAGTGGAACAATCGTCACATATTTTGTCTAGGGAACGTTTCAAACATTTGCCGGAGCCCATGCAACGTTATATGACACAATCCGGAGTGGTAGGAAAAGAGATCGCCAGAACAATCCACTTAAAACAGGAAGGATTGTTTAATCTCACGGGCAAGAAATGGATACCGATCAAGGCTGAGCAAACTTTCAATACGGAACGGAACGAATTCATTTGGAAAGCCCGAACGGGGGTTATGTTTGTCGTGGATCAATTTATAAATAATAGGGGATCGCTAACGGTGCGACTATTTGATTTGATCAAAGTGGAAGAGGCAAGCGGACCCGAGGTTGACCAGGGCGAGGCCTTGCGGTACTTAACGGAATGTATCTGGTTTCCATCGGGATTTGCCTCGGATCGCATCATATGGGAAAGTATTGATGACCATTCAGCACGAGGCAGTATTCAATATTGCGACAAAACGGCCAGTGCCGTATTTCATTTGAATGATAAAGGAGAAATCATCGAGATCACAGCCAGGCGATATGCCAAGGAAGACAACGGAATGGTATTACAGGATTGGGTAATACACGATTTGAAGTACAAGGTATTCGCCGGTATCAGGATCCCGTTCAAGGCCAGCGTTGGCTGGAATAAGGACGGCCTTATCCAGGACTATTACCGATTTGAGATCACTGAAATAGCGTATAATGCAACCTAGAACCAGATATCGATATTGGCGGATGCGGCGTGTGAAAGATCCTAAGCAGCGGATCAATGCCGGGCTACTTATGGTGGGTGCAGGCATCCTGATCTTCCGTACACTGCGTATGGTTACTGTAGAGCAAGCTTTTGAGATCCTGGTAGATTGGGTCTATGTCTTGCTGATCATGGAATTCATGGTCGATGTTGCCTGTTTCATGGCCTCTTTGCGCTGGTTTGTATTGAGCAAATGGAAATATGCAAGTACAGCCTTAAAACTGGGCGCTACAGCGGCCTTGCTCCATGCTTTACGTGTATTGATCTATGTTTTGGGGCGCACGGGTCCCTGGGTGAACTTTGATGTCAAACCTGAGTATCGGGAGGCATACACATTCGACTGGTTTTGGGTCTATTTTGCAGCTATTTTATCCATCCTGGGAGTTATCGCCGTATTTGTGATCTGGCATTACAGACGGAAACAAAGGAGGATGAATAGAGGATTCTAGTTGACTATTC
>JAHHLF010000296.1 GCA_018679315.1 Bacteroidia bacterium
ATGTAGTACCCATCTGAGGGGCTGCAAGACAAAATCGCCCAGGAGGTGTGCTAAAATGAGCTTGGTGAAAATGATCATTCGATCAAGTTAAGAATTTGTTTTTCATAATGAGACAATATGGACTTAACCAATTTCCATCTAGCTCTTTTTCTACGCTGACTGATCGCAGATTGTTTTATATCTAATTGCCTGGCAAATGCCATTTGTGACCGGTTGGGATGCGCCAGCGACAAGGCAGTTATCTCTGCCGAAACAGGGCTCCAGTGATCCATAAAATTCAGGGCAAGGGCAAGGATAAGGTTCCATGTATCATCGAATTCGGACTTGCCGGTAGACAACATAAGGGTAGATTTCTTCTTCTTTAATAAACCAAAAGTGCGTCCGGAACGCTGATAGGCGGTTCCGTTCGATTCACTTATCCGTTCGGCTTTGTGGCTTTCTTCCCCGATCCCTATCCCAATACGCACATCTAATTCAGGGTTTGACCGGATGATGGCCTTAATTTGAAATGCAACCTTCAAGGCCTCTGAAGGATGCACTTTGAGTTGAAATTCGTCTCCGCGGTAGATCTCCCAAATGGCTGGTGTCGACCCATGTTCATTAAAAAATGCTTTAAGCGGATGCATCCACGAACTATTGAGTTGGACAGCAGAATTAATAATATCACCTGTTAGAATTGCAATCATACTTATTAGTTAAAACGCTAATATATTAAAATATTATCTAATTAGCTAATAAATTAAAAAGTAAGTCATTAAACTTATACCTAGAACCAACGCCTTACCTCTTTGCAATACCGGGAATAGGATTCCCCGAACAAGTTGCCCAAGGCTTCTTCTTCGGGTTTGATCTGAAAGGCATTCATATAGGACACAAATCCAGCTGCAAGCAATGTATTAAAGGCATTGCCGAGATACAACCCATAGGCAAGGAGAAACAATAATAAGGAAAGATACATGGGGTTCCTGGTGAATCTGTATATGCCGCTAACCACCAAAACACTGGCCTTGCCGGGTTCCCTGGGATCAATGGTAGTCTTATTCATAAAAAACAAGATCATGGCCCAAATTGCAAGAACTAATCCTATACCGACAAGGGTCAAGATCAGGTATTTTCGACCGAAGAATTCAAATTCACCGACCGGAAGAAATCGATCCAATAGATACATCAGTAAAACAAAAATCAAGAAAATTACGGCAGGTGGTAGTTTGAGTCGCATTGTCCTATATAACGTCCACAAATTTACTACTTTCGACCACCAAAACGCTTAAGTGGAACTTGTTTTTGCAACACATAATACGCACAAAGCACAGGAAGTTGGTGCCATGCTACCTGAAGGTTATATACTTAAAAGCCTCGCAGATATTAGTTTTCACCAAGACATACCGGAAACAGAAAACACCTTAGAGGGCAATGCCCTTCTTAAGGCTCAAGCTGTTTTCGATGCGTGTCAACTTCCTTCATTTGCAGATGATACAGGGCTTTTTATTTCCGGTCTTAACGGGGCACCCGGTGTGCTTAGTGCTCGATATGCAGGTTCTCCTGCCGACTCAGTAGCGAATATGCAGAAAGTGCTCACCGAATTAGGCTCAGCGAAAAGGGAGGCCTATTTTCGTACGGTCATTGCCCTGGTCACGGTAGAGGGCGTCCATTATTTCAGTGGGGAAATAGCAGGCAAGATCCTCCATGAGCCCAGAGGAGCAGGAGGGTTTGGCTATGATCCCATTTTTATGCCTGAGGGATATGATCGCAGCTTTGCAGAATTGCCATCAGAAGTAAAGAATAAAATCAGTCACCGTGCCCTGGCCTTTAAATCGCTTATCGCCTTCCTTTCCAACTTATAGCGCACTTAGTTATTTAGGGAATTGAGTGACAGGCTGCTAAATTCACCGTATCTTTGCCGCTCATTTATGTCGAGAGGCATAGGCAATCCATTTACATGACAACTTTTAAGGCATTAGGGCTCCATGAGCCATTTGTTAATGCTACACTTGACCTGGGTTTTGAAACACCCACTGAGATCCAGGAAAAAACAATTCCTGTGCTACTATCCGGGGAAACCGATTTGATCGCATTGGCGCAAACGGGAACCGGAAAAACGGCAGCTTTTGGTCTTCCCCTACTCCAATCTATTGAGGTGGAGAGCCGGATCACCCAGGCGGTAATTCTTTCCCCTACGCGCGAGCTATGTATGCAGATCACACAGGAGATGAAGCAGTATGGAAAATATCTCAAAGGTCTGAACGCAGTAGCCGTCTACGGAGGTGCCAGCATAAACGAGCAGGCAAAACAGCTAAAAAGAGGGGCTCAGATCATTATTGCCACTCCGGGTCGATTAAAAGATCTGATGTCGCGTGGCTATATTGACTTGGGTAAGATCTCTTATTGTATCCTGGACGAAGCTGATGAAATGCTGAATATGGGCTTCTATCCGGAAATTAAAGAAATACTTTCTAAAAGCCCTGATGATAAATCTACCTGGTTATTTTCTGCCACCATGCCCAAGGAGGTGTCACGCATAGCCATGAAGTTCATGCATAATCCGTTCGAAATATCAGTTGGCGAAAAAAACACATCTACAGATTCTGTACGCCACGAATATTACACCATTGGGGGACGCGACCGCTATCCAGCATTGAAACGCCTGGTTGATGCCAACCCGGGTATCTTCTCTGTTATATTCTGCAGGACAAAGCGCGATACGCAGCGGATCGCTGAAAAGTTAATTGAAGACGGTTACAATGCCGGTGCCATACATGGCGATCTCAGTCAGAATCAGCGAGACCTGGTAATGAATGCTTTTCGTAGAAAACAATTGCAATTATTGGTGGCGACAGATGTGGCCGCAAGAGGGATCGATGTCGATGAAATAACGCATGTGATCAACTACCAACTGCCTGATGAAATTGAAACCTATACTCATAGAAGTGGCCGGACGGGTAGGGCGGGAAAATCGGGTATTTCCATGGTGATCACTACTCGCAGCGAATTGCGTAAGATCCATCAGATAGAAAAGAAGATAAAGCAGGAGTTTGAAAGCAAAAAGATCCCTACTGGTCTGGAGATCTGCGAGATACAGCTATATCATCTTGCAAATAAAGTCAAAGAAACGGCCATAGATAAAGATATTGAGGGATATCTTCCAGCCATTAACGACGTACTTGAAGGCATTACGCGGGAAGAATTGATCAACAAAATGATGTCTGTGGAGTTCAAGAGATTCCACAATTATTACAGCAAGTCAAAAGATCTGAATTCGCCCTCTGGCAATGGAGAATCCCGACAAGCAAAAAGTCGCTCAAAATCTTATGCCTCAGATACGACCCGATATTTTATCACCCTGGGAGAGCGCGATGGTTTTGATTGGAAATCCCTTAAAGATTTTGTTACGAGTGCCTTAAAAGTAGACCGTGATGAGATCTTTAGAATCGATGTAAAAGAGAGTTTTTCCTTTTTTAACACTGCCCCTGATCTGCAGGACTTTGTATTATCGACCCTTTCCGCAGCTAAACACAAAGGCAGACCGGTAAGCATAGAGATCTCCAGAAATCCGGAGATCGCCCCCGGGGGAGGAAAACGACGAAAGAAAAGTCGGGGTAAATCTTCAAGCTTCCAAAAGCGCGATACTTTTTACCGAGGTAAAAAAAAGAAAGGCAAGAGCACCGGAAAACGAAGAAAGAAAAGATAGGTCTGTAAATTGCGTTAATAGTATATTAAAAGAGAGCTGGCCATAAATTTTTTGCTTTATTTGGCTTATGAATATCGGATTGCTATGAACAGAATCTTGATCACAATAGTGTTTCTTATTGGGATGACCTCCTATGCTCAGGATACTATCACACCTGTACAGGAGCAAGAATTTCGCGCTACGGTCATCAATGCACAAACACAGCGCCCTTTAGAAAGTGTTCACGTGATCAACTTGAATAAAGTGAAAGGGACCATTACGAATGCCAAAGGCGACTTTACAATTACGGCCAGTGTGAATGATACCTTATTTTTCTCCTATCTGGGTTTTAAATCTCAAAAAATCCGTATCACCAATGATATGTTCAAGTTTGAGGACACAAAGGTGGCCCTGACAGAATTAGCCTACGCGCTGGAGGAAGTGATCCTGCAGCCCTATCAGCTTACAGGGTATCTGGAGATCGATGTTAAAAATCTACCCATTAACACTGCCTATCAGTACAGTATTTCAGGGCTTCCCCGTAGTTATGAAGCCGGATCTAAAAACCCCAGCGCCGTAACCAAGGTTTTGGGAGCTATCCTGAATCCTGTTGATCTGCTTCGAAATCTTTTTGGGAAGAAACCCAGGCAAATGCGAAAGCTGCGTCTAATCAAGGAAGATGATGAGATCCGGGATCTTCTGGCCTCAAAATTTGACCGGGAGACACTTACAGAGCTGCTTCAATTGGAGAAGGTAGATATAGATGACATCTTATCTAATTGCAGTTATTCAAAGTCCTTTATTAAAACTGCCAACGATCTCCAGATCCTTGATGCCATTAGCAGCTGCTATGAGGAATATCGGGTTCTGAATCGTCGATCAGAGTGATATTATCTTGTCTTTCAACTTCTTGAACCACTTCCTACTCTGTTGTTTTCATTTCATCTATCCTTAGAAAGAAAATTTTAATTTTTGGTCGGCAATGTTTAGCTTTAGCCAAAATCTTTACCCATGAAAAATTGGCTATTCCTCGGCTTGGTCCTGCTTATTCTCGGGTCTTGTAAAGAGAGGGAAAATACTGTGGTGGCAGATGCCAGCACGGCTATTGATAGTACTTCTGTTGAGAAGACACCTTTCCTATGGGAGGCAGCCAATGTCTATTTTCTTCTCACAGATCGCTTCAACAATGGAAATCCGGAAAATGATGTCAACTTAGACAGAACGAATCCTACTGCAGTTCTCAGAGGGTTTATGGGAGGTGACCTCCAGGGCATAACCCAAAAGATAAACGAAGGCTATTTTACAGATCTTGGTGTTAATGCTATTTGGTTTACACCAGTGGTAGAGCAAGTTCATGGGGATGTAGATGAAGGTACAGGAAATACCTATGCTTATCACGGCTATTGGACAAAGGACTGGACAGCTTTAGATCCCAACTTTGGGATAAAGGAAGATCTTGAAGCTTTAGTCAAAGCAGCACATGGCAAAAATATAAGGGTCTTACTGGATGCTGTTGTCAATCATACAGGGCCCGTTACAGAAAAGGACCCGGTATGGCCGGAGGAATGGGTTCGGACCACACCAACTTGTGAATTTACCACCTATGAAAACACAACTGCCTGCACCCTGGTGGAAAATCTCCCGGATATTTATACCGAATCAGATGAACCGGTGGAACTCCCTGATGCTTTACTTGCCAAATGGAAAGAAGAAGGCAGGCTTAGTAATGAATTGGATGAATTGCAAGTATTCTTTGACAGAACGGGCTATCCCAGGGCTCCCAGGTTTTATATTATTAAGTGGCTCACAGACTACGTAAAGGACCTGGGCATTGATGGGTTTAGGGTAGATACCGTCAAGCATGCCGATGAACACACCTGGGCTGAATTATATAAAGAAGCGTCCCTGGCTTTTGATTCCTGGAAACAAAAACATCCGAATGAGACCCTGGATGACACCCAATTCTATATGGTAGGTGAGGTCTATAATTATGCCATCTCAGGCGGACGCAATTTTGATTTTGGTGACAAGAAGGTAGATTACTTTGATCATGGTTTTCAGAGCCTAATCAATTTTGACCTTAAAACAGACGCAGAAAAAAATTATGAGACCATTTTCAGGAAATACAATACCCTGCTTAATACAAAGCTCAAAGGTAAAGGCGTAATGAACTATTTAACGTCTCACGATGATGGATCTCCTTTTGATCCAAAACGAGAGAATACCTACCAGGCAGCCAATGTATTGCTCCTTACCC
>JAHHLF010000353.1 GCA_018679315.1 Bacteroidia bacterium
GACTTATATGACAGGTAAAAAGATATTGTTTGTATCTTCTGAATTAGTGCCCTATTTACCAGAGAACGAAGTTTCCTTAATGTCTTACGAAGCACCTCGGATGGTCAACAGCAATGGTGGCCAGATCCGGATATTTATGCCTCGGTATGGAAATATCAACGAAAGGCGCCATCAACTCCATGAGGTGATCCGATTATCGGGAATGAATCTCGTGATCAACGATATGGATATGCCTTTGATTATCAAAGTAGCCTCCATTCCTAGAGAGCGGATCCAGGTGTATTTTATTGATAATGAGGAATATTTTAAACGCAAGGCCACTTTTGCAGATGAAAACGGAACCTTGTTTCCGGATAATGATGAGCGTGCTATTTTCTTTGCGAAAGGGGTAGTAGAAACAGTCAAGAAACTAAATTGGTCTCCGGATATTGTCCATGTACATGGATGGATGGCCTCCTTACTCCCTTTATATTTAAGACAGTACTACGCAGATGAACCTTTATTTGCAGATAGTAAAATTGTGACTTCTCTTTATGGAAATGGATTCGAAGGCATGCTGGATGGTGCTATGATCGACAAGGTTGCTTTTGACGGGATCGATAAAGAATTGGTTAAACCTTTGTCCGAGCCTACATTTAATAATTTGTTAAAGGTTGCCATTGATTTTTCGGATGCGATTATTTTAGCCACCGATGATGTCCCCAAAGATGTGAAAACATATGCGGAGAAAATTAAGAGACCTTTGTTACCCTATGTCACAATCCAGGAATTTGAGGACGCTTATTCTAACTTTTATACTTCCGAAGTATTAAATTAAGCCCCATGCATCGCATGAAGAGAACACTAGCGCTACTCCTACTTGGTTTAGTTTTCACCTTTTATTTTTCTTCTTGTGAAGAAGAAATGACCACTATTGGTGCCGAAGTTATCGGCGGTGAACCCTTTATAACAGACAAGGCTTATTTTGATGTGTTAGTCTTTAACAGGAAAATTGAGGCTGTTCAAACCAATAAGTTGCCCATATACCAGCTTGGCGTATATCAAGATGCTGTTTATGGAAGAACAGAAGCCCAAATAACTTCACAGCTGACACTTCAGAATGGACAAGGTGGGCCAACTTTCGGCGTCTACTCCCAATCTGTTGAAGATAACGCTGATTCTGATGAGAATGCCTCCACCATTGATGAAAATGAACGCATCAAATCTGTGTATCTCTACCTTCCTTTTTTCCAGAACCCGAGTGGCGATAGAGATGGCGATGGAGTAGCAGATGTATTGGATGCAGATCCTGAAGATCCGAACAGTGACACAGATGGAGATTCAATAAGTGATAACCAGGAACGGATTAATATGACAAATCCTCTGGATACAGATACGGATGGAGATGGAATTTCAGATGATGAGGATGATGACACAGCTGTTTCCAGATTTCCTAATAGGGTAGACCTGGACAGTATATATGGAGATAGAACGCAGCAGTTCAATCTGAAGGTTGGACGATCTACTTTCTTCCTTCGTGATCAGGACCCCAATACAAATTTTGAACAAGCCCAGGAGTATTACTCTACTCAGCAATTTGCCCCGAGCTTTGTATCAGAAATATTGTTTGATGGGGATTTGACAATTAGTGATGAAGAGATCCTCACTTTCCCGGAAGACGATCCGGATACAGAAGAAGATGAGAGTGAAGGAGTTCCGGAACGACTTCAACCAGGATTGAGAATACCCCTTGACGAAGTATTTTTTCAAGAAAATTTTCTTGACTTGGAAGGCGAGCCGGAATTGTTAAGTCAGGCCAATTTTGAAGATTTTCTTAGAGGAATACACATATCCTTAACACCGTCTGCCGAGGACTTATTGATCCTATTTGATCTTACCAGGGCAAATATCACCATCAACTATGAATATGATAGAATAGAGGAAGGAAATGCCACTGTAGAAGAACAGACTTATACTTTGAACCTTATTACAGGAGGGGGTCAACTCCCAGTAAACAACAATGCGGTTAATACCTATATAAATGAAGCATATCCGGCCGGTATAGCCGGGGCAATGGATACGGGATCCAATGCCTCCCGAATTTATTTAAAAGGGGGAGCTGGTTCTTATGCCGAAGTCCATTTATTTGAGCAAAACAGCGGGCGAACGATCATAGAAGAGATCAAGGCAAATAATTGGATCATTAATGAAGCCAATTTGATTTTTCACGTAGATCGCACGGCCATGCAAGGTGTTGAGTTGGATGAAGAGCCACTGAGACTTTACCTCTACAATTCTGAAAATGTTCAACCCTTATACAATCCTGTAAATGAACAGTCTGTTGCCGATAGTCCCTTTGGTATTTTTCTGGATTATGATGGTTTTTTAGAAACAGATAGCGGTCAGGGTGTAAAATATACCATCCGACTGACGGAGCATATAAATGATCTTGTTGTCCGGGATTCTGTAAATGCAGTCCTGGGATTGACAAGCACTCCGGATATTCGTCTTGCGGGGTCACAAAGTACGCGCCTGGCTCTGGGGATGGATGAAGACCTCCCTGTAAGTTCTACTATCACGCCCTTAGGTACTGTACTTTTTGGCAGTAATGTGAGCGGCGGTGAAGAACCTATGAAGCTTCAACTTGAAATTTCTTACACAGAAACCAATTGACCCCCAACCAATATACGCCCTGGGCACTTTTTTCGTTATATACCTAGCTGATAGAAGACTATTCAGTTTGTTCTAGTAAATTTGCAAGGCCTGACTTAAATTAAAAGTCCAAATATGTGTGGTATAGTAGGATATATAGGATACAGAGAGGCTTATCCTATCATTATAAAAGGATTACAACGATTAGAATACCGAGGCTATGACAGCGCAGGTATTGCCCTCTTCGATGGGTCAGGTATAAACCTTTCCAAGACAAAAGGAAAAGTAGAAGACCTTAAGACCAAAGCAGAATCTACTATATCGACAGAAGGCAGCTTAGGAATAGGCCATACGCGATGGGCAACACATGGGGTTCCAAATGATGTGAATTCTCATCCCCATTACTCCAATTCAGGAAATTTGGTGATCATCCATAATGGGATCATTGAAAATTACGGTGCTATTAAGGAGGAATTAATGAACCGTGGATATACTTTTTCTTCAGACACAGATACGGAAGTACTGGTCAATCTTATTGAAGAGGTCATGAAGAAAGAAGGCGTAAGATTGGGGAAAGCTGTTCAATTAGCTTTAAACCAAGTAGTTGGCGCCTATGCAATAGCTGTTTTTGACAAGGAAAAACCAAATGAAATTGTCGTTGCTAAACTTGGTAGCCCGCTTGCAATCGGAGTAGGTAAAGATGAATTTTTCATCGCATCAGACGCATCTCCGTTTATAGAATTTACCAACAATGCAGTCTACCTCGAAGATGAGGAAATGGCAGTTGTGAGATTAGGAAAAGAGATCAAGTTGCGAAAGATAAAAGATGATGCTATTGCCTATCCCCTGGTGCAGGAACTTCAATTGAATTTGGAAGAGATAGAAAAAGGCGGTTATGATCATTTTATGCTTAAAGAGATCTATGAGCAACCCAGAGCTATCAAAGACACATATAGGGGAAGGCTCAGGTCTTCTCAGGGAATAGTCAAAATGGCAGGCGTTGATGATCACCTACAAGAATTTTTGGATGCAGAACGTATAATAATTGTCGCATGTGGAACATCGTGGCACGCAGGTCTAGTAGCCGAATATATTTTTGAGGATCTGGCGAGGATTCCTGTAGAAGTAGAATATGCCTCTGAGTTCAGGTATCGCAATCCTGTAATAACGGATCGAGATGTAGTTATTGCCATTTCACAATCCGGAGAAACAGCAGATACATTAGCGGCCATTAAACTAGCCAAGGCGCACGGAGCGCTGGTTTTTGGCGTATGTAACGTCGTGGGATCTTCCATTGCACGGGAAACAGATGCAGGGGCATATACACATGCCGGACCCGAAATTGGAGTAGCTTCTACCAAGGCTTTTACTACGCAGATCACCGTACTCACATTATTGGCTTTAAAGCTGGCCAAGGAAAGGAAAGCAATTTCTGAAGAGGTCTTTACTTCGTATTTGATGGAGCTGGAAGAGATCCCTTCTAAAGTTGAAGAGGCGCTCGAATCAAATCCGATGGTCGAGATCATTGCAGAAGCATATAAAGAATCAGCCAATTGCCTTTATCTGGGCCGAGGGTATAACTTCCCGGTCGCATTAGAAGGGGCTTTAAAATTAAAGGAGATCAGCTATATCCATGCCGAAGGCTATCCGGCCGCTGAAATGAAACCCGGGCCCATTGCCTTGATCGATGACCAAATGCCTGTTGTAGTCATCGCTACTAAAAAGGGACATTACGAAAAAGTTGTCAGTAATATTCAGGATATTAAATCCAGACATGGGAAGATCATTGCCATTGTTACCGAAGGCGATGTACAAGTAAGACAACTTGCAGACCATGTTATTGAAGTGCCTGAAACTTTTGAAAGCCTGACCCCTTTATTGACTACAATTCCACTTCAATTGCTTTCATATCATATAGCAGTTATGCGAGGTTGTAACGTAGACCAACCCAGGAATCTGGCTAAATCCGTTACCGTAGAATAAGCACTCATTTTCCTTAGAATTTAATCGCAATATACCCTCCGGATGCCCTGTTTTTCGACCTTGATCGCTAGTTCAAGCAAATAGTTTTGCATGCTTAATTTTAAATGCTTTTTCCGTAAACGTCAAAAAATTCTGTATCTTGGCACCATACTAACTCAACTCAATACTATGAGAGCAATATTCTTTGTAGCCGCTTTATTTATTGGCCTGAGCAGCTTCGCTCAGACTGTAATTAACGGTACAGTAACCGACGACAATGGGGAGCCTATTCCCGGAGTTAATGTTATTGTGATTGGAACTACCGATGGAGCGGTAGCTGATTTTAATGGAACTTTTGTCATAGAAACTTCAGAAACTCCCCCATTTCAAATACGTTTTACAAATTTGGGTTATGGGGATGTTATCGTAGAAATTACTAGCAGCAATCAAACGGTTGCTGTTACTATGGCAGAAGCACAAACGATCTTAGATGAAATAATTGTTTCGGCCTCGAGAACACCGGAGAGAATTTTTGAATCTCCTGTTTCTGTCGAACGATTTGGCCTCAAAGAGATCAAAAATACATCAGCGGAATCTTTTTACAGCGGACTTCAAAATCTTAAAGGTGTCGATATCAATACCAATAGTTTAACATTTCAATCTATCAATACAAGAGGTTTTGCCACCTTCGCGAACACCCGATTTCTTCAATTGGTCGACGGGATGGACAACTCAGCCCCCGGATTGAATTTTGTCTTAGGGAACCTTGTGGGTATGTCGGAATTGGAAGTCCAAAGCGTGGAGATCCTTCCCGGAGCATCTTCTGCACTTTATGGAGCAGGTGCCTTTAACGGAATTCTCTTCATGAACAGTAAGAATCCTTTTGATTATCAGGGTATAAGTGCTTATGGAAAGGTCGGTTTAACCGTACAGGAGGCTGCAGGGGATAACAACTATTACGATTTTGGGATCCGGGCTGCACACGCCTTTAGCGATAAATTTGCCGTAAAAGCCAATTTCTCCTTCTTAAAAGGGGAAGATTGGCACGCCAATAGCCAGATAGATGTAAATGATCCGTCACGGGATCGCAGTAATATTGCCTATGACGGACGTAATGTATATGGCGATGAAGTAGGCACCCTTTTAAATTTTGATGCTGCCGCCGGTTTGCCTTCAGGAACGGTAGGATCTGCTTTTGTGACGCGAACCGGATATCAGGAAGGCGATCTGGCCAATTATAATGCAGAAAGTGTAAAAACAGATTTCTCTGTTCATTATAAGCCTTGGGCTAATGATTTTGAACTTCTTTACAACGGAAGAGTAGGACGTGGAAATACAATTTATCAAGGAACAAATCGGTATTCAGTTGCAAACTTTATCATGCAACAACACAAGTTTGAAGTGCGTAACAACAATTTCTTTGTGCGCGGATACCTTACTTCAGAAAATGCGGGAGATTCCTATGATACCCGATTTACTGCTATTAATATCAACAGAAGATGGAAATCGGATGTAGATTGGTTTACAGACTATGCTACTACGTTTATTGGCGCACGATTAGGCGTTGGAACAGGTGTAATGCTTGATGAGGCTACAGCGCATGCTGCCGCTCGAGCTGCTGCTGATACGGGAAGATTCGTGCCCGGTTCTCCACAATTTCAAAGGGCATTTGAAGGGGTAACTAATGATGGTGATCTGACTACCGGATCTAAGTTTATCGATAACACCAAAGTTAGACACGTGGATGCCAATTATAATTTCAGCCATATTACAAGCGACTTTGCAGATATTCAGCTAGGTGGATCGTACAGGGAATATGAATTGAATTCCCAGGGGACCATTTTTACAGATATCGATGGGCCTATTTCCTATAATGAATATGGAGCCTACATGCAGTTACAGAAAAAGCTAATGGACGAGCGATTGAAAATTACCGGATCTGTTCGTTACGACAAAAATGAATTCTTTGACGGATTCTTTTCTCCAAGAATTTCATTGCTCTATAATTTTGGAGAATTAAAGAATCAAAACCTGCGTGTTTCCTACCAAAAAGGATTCAGGAATCCAACCACACAAGACCTTTTTATTGGATTGGATGCCGGAGCAGCGGTTTTAGTTGGATCGGCACCTGATAACCTAGACAGAGATATCAGGACCTTTGATCTTACTCCAAGCGGACAAGCCCTGACAGGTATGCCAACTGCTCAGGTAGTAGGTAGAGCTGCCTATGAAAATGCGTATTCAGTGTCATCCGTTCTGGCCGGTGCTCCTATGGCGGTTAATACACCAATTGTTAAACCTGAAGAGATCTCGGCATATGAGGTTGGGTATCGTGCCCAGTTTGGCCAAATTGCCATAGACATTAGCGCTTATTATAATGAGTATACCGATTTCCTTTCGCAAACAAATGTGTTTGTTCCATTTTACGGTCAGGCCGGGGATGGTGGCTTATCCTTGTTAGCACTTCAAAATGGCGATAGACGAGTATATTTGGCTTATACTAATTCACCAACTGAAGTACAGTCTATAGGCGCAACTGTTGGGATTGAAGCCAAAGTGTTTAAAGATTTCGATATTGGAGCCAATTATACCTATGCCGACCTGGATTTTGACCAGGCAACCTTTCCTGATTTCCGGACAAACTTTAATACACCTGAGCATAAATTCAAGGCATTTTTCGGGAATACAGAATTGTTTGAGAATTTTGGTTTCCGTGTGAATTACAGGTGGAGTGATGAATATTTATGGCAAGCGTCTTTTGCTGATGGCACCATTCCTTCCTATAGTATTCTGGATGCACAATTCACATATAATGTGCCTTCATTTAAATCTTCATTCAAAATTGGTGGAAGTAATATTCTTGGAGAAGAATATATCTCCGCTATAGGGACTGGATCAATAGGTTCGATCTATTACGTTTCCTGGACCATTAACCCATAAAATCACAATATCAGAGTATAGAAAAAGCCTCGGTTAGCGGGGCTTTTTTGTAATGTAAAAAAACCGGGAAAGGATTCTATTTTCAAGAGGAATGCCCTATCTTTGCAGCCTGAAAAAACAGGCGTATCTTACAGATTCTCGCCTTAAAAATACCAGACACTAAAAATTCCTATCTAATGGCTCAACATACTGGCAAAGTAGCACAAATCATCGGACCTGTTATTGACGTTGAATTTGATTCGGCAGAATCTCTCCCTAAGATCTACGACTCATTGGAAATTACGATGGAAGCAGGAAACATTTTGATTCTCGAAGTACAATCACACATTGGTGAAAATACGGTAAGAGCGATCGCGATGGATTCAACAGACGGGTTAAGCCGTGGCGTTGAGGTAAGAGCTACAGGGAATGCCATTCAAATGCCAGTTGGCGGTGAGATCTATGGCCGACTGTTTAATGTGGTTGGGGATGCCATTGATGGAATGGAAAACCTTCCCAAAGAAGGCAAGGATGGCTTACCTATACACCGTGAGGCTCCGAAGTTTGAAGAGCTCTCTACTTCTGCAGAGGTCTTGTTTACCGGGATAAAAGTGATCGATTTGATCGAACCTTACGCGAAAGGTGGAAAGATTGGTCTCTTTGGTGGTGCAGGCGTAGGAAAAACAGTATTGATCCAGGAACTTATTAATAACATTGCAAAAGGACACGGGGGTTTATCCGTATTTGCCGGTGTAGGTGAGCGTACACGTGAAGGGAATGACCTTTTACGCGAAATGCTGGAATCAGGGATTATCAAATATGGAGATGATTTCCTTCACTCTATGGAAGCCGGAGGATGGGACCTTAGCAAAGTTGATAAAAAGGTAATGAAAGAATCGAAGGC
>JAHHLF010000321.1 GCA_018679315.1 Bacteroidia bacterium
CAATAGAGTGGTCTATGATATCAGCTCAAAACCCCCGGCTACAATAGAATGGGAATAAAATGAAGAATCTAAAGATATTATTTGCAGTACTACTGCTGGTATTCTTGCTACCGGGATCGCTCTGGTCACAAAACAGGCAGACCCATGTCGTAAAAGAAGGAGAGACAGTCATGAGCATTGCCCGGGAATACAGGGTAACCCCTTATAATTTATTGCGGGTAAATTCCGATGTAAAATTATCGGATGATTTATCCCCGGGTACCATCCTGGTTATTCCAGAGGCAGGGGGTATATCAAATGACCCGCCCCGGGAAATCGTTAAAGAAGAAAGTTCAGAGGAGGAGGCTTTTGATGAACAACGCAGACCTTTGGGTTTCCTGACCCATAAAGTAAAACGACGGGAGACCCTATTTGGGATCTCAAGACGCTACGAGATCACCGAAGACGATATTAAACGCTATAACCGCGTACTCTATTCCCAGTCATTGAAAAAAGGAATGTGGCTCCAGATCCCCCAATACCCCGAAGTGCCTGAGGTGGAGGAAATTGATCCGAATGATTATACAATACATGAGGTGCAGCCCAAGGAAACGCGATGGAGTATTGCCCATACCTATGGGATCACTATAGATAGTCTGGTAGCTCTGAACCCAAGATTGGCCACGGGAACGAATTACGTCGCAGCCGGTCAGGAATTGCAGGTACCAAAACCGGCAACTGCGCTGGAAGAAGAGGTACAGCTTTATGAGTCTTATACAGTCCCGGCCAAAATGACATTGTATAGCCTGAGCAGGGAATACGGGATCACTTCACAGGAGATCATCAAACTGAATCCACAGATCGTAGAAGCAAACGGTTTAAAAGAAGGCATGGTCCTTAGATTACCTCAAAAGCAAGTACCCGACCTGGAGATCAGTACGGAGAACTACGTATTCTATGAGGTCAAGCCAAAGCAAACGATCTATTCCCTTACCCGTCAATTGAAAGTGAGCTATGACGAACTGAAAGCTTTGAATCCGGGCCTTTTGGATGGACTTCAAGCCGGGATGGTATTAAAACTCCCGATTAAAAAGTCTCTTGAACTGGACGTGAAGAATTCCCTTGTTCTGGATCGGATCGATCTACTGGATAGCATCAACGTAAATATCAACCCCAAGATCCTGGTTATGCTTCCTTTCCGGTTGAACAGACTTAATGTGCAAGAAAGAACCAATTCGGCTAAAGCCATAGAGAAGAGCAACGCGATGAAATATAGTTTTGGTCTGTATTCCGGATTGTTAGTAGCCCTGGATTCCATAGCCGAGCTGGGGATCTCCGTTGACGTGAAAACCCTGGATACAGAACTCAGTGATGAGAAAGCCAGATTGCTCTTAATGGGGGAAGACTTGAGTAGGTACGATATGATCTTCGGCCCTTTGCAGGCAAAGGCGCTTACTGCGGTATCTATGGAAGCAGCCAAATATGACATCCCTGTCGTAGCGCCCCTGAGCTCCGAAACAGATCTCAGTTTATCCAATGTCTTTTATTCGGTGCCTTCTGAGAAAGCCATGAGGGAGAAAATGCTGATATATATGAAAGAGCAGGTCACGGATCAGAAAGTAGTCATTATTGCAGACAATCTGCATGAGCTTGAACGGGATGAGATCTTGTCGCATTTTGAGGATGCAACCGTTGTAGATCTGACAGAGGAAGAAAAAAATATCGCCGTAGACCTTGAGAAGTTTGCGCTGTTGCTTTCAGAAGAGAATGAGAATTGGGTATTCGTAGAATCTGATAATTCTAAGTTCGTGTCCAGTATAAGCTCCATTCTGAATTCTTCGAATACGGAGCTAACCAAGGTCCGAATGTTCACGACGAACAAGAATAATGCCTTTGAAAATGATGTGATATCAGGATCCCATTTATCGAACCTCAGGTTTACATACCCTTCCATCAGCGGAGAGGAGAATGGAAGCGATTTCAGTAGAAAATACAGACGCCGCTTTGGAAAAGCACCAGACAGGTATGCGATCAGGGGGTTTGACCTGGGATATGATCTTCTCTTAAAATTAGCTTATAAGCCGGACTTGATCGAGGTCTCCGGTGAGATCGGTGTAACGGAATACTCGGCTAATAAATTCAATTATGCACGGGATATGCGTGCCGGGTATTACAATATTGCCTCTTACATAATGACCTACGACAACATGCAAATTAAAGAAGTAGGGCCTCAACAATGACATCAAAAGTAATTTACACCGGCGAACTAAGAACTACTTGCATCCATATAGCATCAGGCAGTGAATATATCACAGATGCCCCAAAAGATAATCATGGTCTTGGACAGGCTTTTTCGCCCACAGATACGGTCGCTACAGGGCTTGCCAATTGCATGCTGACAGTTATGGGCATTAAAGCCAGAAGCCTTGGCATAGACATAACCAATACCACTGCTGAGGTGACCAAAACGATGGCTTCAGCGCCACGACGGATCAGTGGGATCAAAGTTCATGTAAAAATGCCCATGGGTATCCCGGAAGAACATCGATCTATTTTAGAGAAAACAGCAAATACCTGCCCGGTTATCTACAGCATACATCCTGATATTGAAAAAGACATTAGTTTTCAATGGGAATTTTAAGAAATATCCTGGTATTGATTATTTTCTTCCAGGCGATCTCACTTCCTGCCCAAGAGGAAGAACCTATTGTTTGGTCGGCAGATCGCCGACTCAATTGGAGCGACTTTAAAGACGTATCCCCTGATTCAAGTCCGGTCGCGGCTTTAACGGCGAGTGGCATTAGTTATTCTTTTAGTTCCATGGAGCAAAATGGGGAAATGATAGCCGACTTTACAGTTACGGCCTTCTTTTACCCTACGAGAAGCTGGGTACAGGATCACCTGGCCAGCGCAAACATTTTGGCGCATGAACAATTACATTTCGACATCACTGAGTTATTCGCTCGTAAATTCCGCGCCAGATTGGCTCAAGCCAGGTTTACCGACAATATTAAGGCCGAAGTCAGAACTATGTTTAAAATAGTTAACAGGGAAC
>JAHHLF010000188.1 GCA_018679315.1 Bacteroidia bacterium
TGATATTTTTTTCATTCATCCGGACAAATTCGTCCTTGCCTTCGGCATTGGCCAAATCCCTGGATCTCTGTGCTGAGCGTATGGCTTCTTCATAATTTCCCAGAGTAGCCAACAATAAGGATCGCACTCTGTGAAAGTAATAGGTATCGCCTCCCATAGTGATTGCCTTATCCACTAAAGACAAAGCTTCTTTGTGCTTGACACCTTTTTCCTGGTAGTAACGAGCTGCTTCGTACAAAGTTTGTGCATTTGGATCATCCCCTAATTTGGACTGAATTTCAGCCTCCATCACTTCTGTGGTTGACACAGATATCGGTATCACCACCCGTGTGTTTTCCCATTGCAAGTACATTTGAGCAGAATCATGTGTAAGTTGATCAAAAGCGATCAGGAAATTTTCCTGTGTATCTGCCAATTTCTGTGGCGTGATCCTTATTCTAAAGGCATCTTCCGCAGGATCATAGGCTGTCCTGCCATCTCCCCAATGACTTGTATTCTTGTGAAAGACAACATCCCAGTACGTCTCATAAGGAAAGGCGTATAGGGCATAGGTGCCCGGTGCTAAAGAATTCCCTACTATATCCAGTGTATCTGACGTGGTGAATTTAGTAGAGGCATTGGCCCCAACCCGCCAGATCCGGCCCCAGGGAACCAAGTCGCCAAAAATTGTCCTGCCCCGCATGGCAGGACGCGAGTATTCAATTTTGATAGTAGTCAGTCCAATGTCCTGTTCCAATTTGGCAAGCGGACTCGCTTTGGGGTGTCGCAACTGACTATGACCCGATAAGTGGAAACTAACTAAACATAAAAGAACAAGAAATTGTCTCATGACATGCTGAAAAATGAATCTATAAATTCATGCTTGTCGAATACCTGAAGATCTTCAATTCCTTCCCCTACGCCAATATATGTTACCGGGATCTGGAATTGATCTGAAATACCAAGAACAACACCGCCTTTTGCAGTGCCATCTAATTTGGTGACTACCAAAGATGTAACTTCAGTGGCCTTTGTAAACTGCCTGGCTTGCTCAAAAGCATTTTGCCCTGTAGAACCATCAAGGATCAGCGTAACCTCATGAGGGGCGCCCGGGATCACTTTTTCCATCACCCGCTTTACCTTGCTCAATTCATTCATGAGATTAATTTTATTGTGAAGTCTTCCTGCTGTATCAATAAGTACTACATCTACATCTTGAGCCTTTGCCGCTGTCAGGGTGTCAAAAGCCACTGAAGCCGGGTCGCTGCCCATATCCTGTCGGATAATAGGCACATCCACCCTGTCTGCCCAAATTTGTAACTGATCAATGGCCGCAGCCCTGAAGGTATCGGCAGCACCAAGCATGACGCTTAATCCCTGGGATTTATACATATGGGCGAGTTTGCCAATAGTTGTTGTCTTTCCAACCCCATTCACACCAACAACCATTATCACATAGGGCTTTTGTGATTCAAATGAGCTTGATTCGGCCTCATCCTCATTGTCGCGTAGCAAGTTGGCGATCTCTTCTTTCAGGATAGTGTTTAGTTCTTCTGTGCCTACATACTTATCCCGGGATACGCGTTCCTCAATGCGCTCGATGATCTTTAATGTGGTATCAACTCCCACATCAGAAGTAACAAGGATTTCTTCTAACTCATCCAGGACTTCGTCATCTACTTTCGACTTACCAGCAACTGCTTTGCTGAGTTTGGAAAAGAAAGACTGTTTGGATTTCTCCAGGCCTTTATCGAGGCTTTCCTTCTCCTTAGAAGTAAATATTTTATTGAATAATCCCATGTGTAATCGACTCTCGTCAAAGATAAGAAACAAAAAAGCCGACTACATTGTGGTCGGCTTTTCTATATCGTTATTCGTTCTTTATTTTTTAGCTAACCAATCATTAACCATTTCGGGAGGCATAACGGACTCTACGAAAGTGTAGGCCCCCGATTTAGGAGATTTGACCATTTTTATGGCTTTAGTTAGTCGTTTAGACGATGTCTGTAATGATGCAACTGTTTTCTTTGCCATGATCTATTATTTTATCTCTTTATGAACAGTCATTTTCTTAAGGATAGGGTTGTACTTTTTGATCTCCATCCTATCCGGAGTGTTTTTTTTGTTCTTGGTAGTAATGTACCGTGAAGTTCCCGGCTTTCCGGAATTCTTATGCTCTGTACATTCTAATATAACCTGAACTCTGTTGCCTTTCTTAGCCATGAGAATACAATTACTTGATCAATCCTTGTGCTTTTGCTTCTTTTAATACGGCCGAGATCCCTTTTTTATTAATGGATTTTAAGGCACGCGTAGAAACTTTAAGGGTTACCCAACGATTTTCTTCTGGAAGGTAAAACCGCTTTTTGGTCAGATTTACATCAAACCTTCTTCTGGTCTTATTGATCGAAAAGGAAACATTGTTTCCAAACATCGCCCTTTTTCCGGTAAGTTCACATACTTTTCCCATATCGCTCGATATCTCTGGTTTCTAACAGGCTGCAAATTTAGGAGATTTTTGTTGGACGCACAACAATTGCAACTACATTTTTACAACTGCATTTCTTAACATTTCCAGGGCTTTATGTACCGATTTTTGCACAATCCGTATTCTGTGATTACCCATCGTAAAGCACTCAGCAATAACTCCTTGCGGGCTTGCAAGGGCAATATATACTGTGCCTATATCTGCATCTGAATCCCCTTTAGTGGGCCCTGCATTTCCGGTAGTGGCGATGGCAAAGTCTGACTTCATCATATTTTTAACAGAAACCGCCATTTCCTCAGCGTCCTGCGCACTCACAACAGAATGGGTTTTGATCAATTCCCGCGGCACTCCTAGTACATTTTCTTTCACCTCCGTTGCATAGCTCACAACGCCCCCCAGGAAATAAGCAGATGCGCCAGGGACTGTAGTGATCAGTGCTGCGATCTTCCCTCCTGTAAAGCTTTCGGCAGTAGCCAGGGT
>JAHHLF010000306.1 GCA_018679315.1 Bacteroidia bacterium
GTTTTGTCTTTTGTAAAGGATAGATATACCGGTATTGAAGTAGTAGGCGACTTCAGATTGCGGGATAGATTATTCCTGGCGGCTGAACTGGGAAATGAAGAAAAGGGACAGAGTGAGATCCTGGGAGAAGAAGATCCGGGCCCTTCAGATGTATTATATGATTATAGCACCACGGGCAGTTACGTCAAACTAGGTGTTAACTTTAATTCCTATCAAAATTGGTACGGAATGAATAATGTCATCTATGTGGGAGGACGCTACGCTTTTAGTTCGTTTAGCCACACACTGAATTCCTATTCCTACTTTAACAGCAATCGGTATTGGGATCTTAACGGACTTACGCTGGCATCGGATTCAGTACAGGAATTTGGAGGTTTGAATGCCTCCTGGTTGGAAATGGTCGTTGGATTAAATGCTGAAATATTTGGGAATTTTTACATGGGGATTAGTGTGCGCCTTGGATATGTATTTACGCAAAAGTCTGCAGATGAGTTCCCTAACCTTTGGATCCCGGGATTTAACAAAGTTACTGATGGCAGCAAATTCGGAACAGGCTTTAATTACACCCTCTCCTATTTCCTACCATTGTATAAAAAGACTAAGGTACCTCAACCGGAATCGTCCGAATAAAAATCCATTGCTTTAAACAAATATTGCTTACCTTTTAAAAAGAATTCACCCTCTTTTTATTTAATTAATTATTTCTATTATGAGAACATTCAGTACGTTGTCTAAGTCCCTTATCGTTTTGTTTATGGTGGGCATTCTAATCGTTTCTTGCAAACAGCAAGCAGAAGAAACTGCAGGGGTTATGGAAGAAACAACTGAGAAAGCCAGGATGTATGACATTAGTTCTAATGAAGAGGCCCATATTGAAATGGCTGTTAATTATGTTAATGCCTTAATGGCTAACGATACAGCACTGGCCAGAACTTATGTAGCTGATTCCTACTGGGATTATGGACCTGGGGCCAAAGATTCTGTCGCCCTCGATGATTTTCTGGCTGGAGTCATTGCGAGAAGCGCAAACAGGACAGACCAGGATGCCGGCATATTTTTCAATAATGCACTTGTTGCAAATGAGGGTCCTCTGGCCGGCGAATGGGTATCTGTTTGGGGCAATTATTCAGCTAAAGAAGGAGACTATAGATACGATGTACCATGGCACCGTGTATTCAGAATCGAAGAAGGTAAAATTGTGATGTCCAGAGTTTGGTATGACCGATTAAGTCCATCAATGGATATGGGTGCTGTCCAGGTTGTTGAAGAGGAATAGGTACCTGAAATATGAAATACAAAGGGTCGATCATTCTAATCGACCCTTTTTAATTGATCTGAGTCAGGATTGACGAGCATGAAGAACGATACGTTTCTCAAACTTTTTTTCATCACGTAATATCTCAAAGAATTCACGGACAAAAGAGTGTATTCTTTTGAAATCCCTTTTCTCTTCCAGCAAGTTTTCAATTGCATTAATTTCTTCAAAAATTTGAGTTTCTTTCTCCAGTATTTCGTCCCGAACCTGATAAAAAATCATCCTATCTCTACTATATCCCTTGTATGCTCTTTGAGTTACTTCTGTTATATTTTTTGAAAGATTCTGAGCACCTGATACATGCGCATAAGAGGCATTAACTAAACCAGATAGATCAAAATCAAAGGGTACAGGTATGATCTTCCCATCTTGAAAAAGTAACTTAATGTTATGACGCCCCTTGGTTGAATAATCTGTATTACCGATCATATATTGGAATAGCGCTAATCTTACAGATGCCTTGTCATCTTGTTGCAAGGCCGGGATATTTCGACGAATCTCAGGAATGCCAAGACGACTCGCGGCTTCGTCTACATCCTCAAATACTAAAGTAGTCGCTTTAATTGACTTATCGCGCTTACCACTAGTCTCTATCCACTCTAAGTCTGCGAGTCTGGTTTGGAAATATACCGGGGAAAGCACCTCAAATAGCTTATAAGCCAGATATTCTTTTATTACCGCATCGTCGTTCAACTTTTCAATTTTACATGGCAAGACTAACTTAAACTTTTGCTCATGATCGAAAGGGCTATCAGATTGGGTACTAGATCCGATTTTAATTTTTAAGGGGATGTAGTAACAATTTTTCTTTCTATAATTCCCTCGGGCCCTGATCTTGCATGTAATTGCTTCCCACTGCCCATTACTTAAATACCACATATTACCGGGCATATATGTGCTGTCATTAGTTATGGTAAGTAGCTGTTTTCGAGAATATTGAAGTCTTATGTTGATGGGGTCAGATGATGCAAAAAGCTCGGTGCTTTGGGCATATAGAGGTCTTGTAAGGGAAAATATAAGAAGGAGCAGGACTGGCAATGTCAGCCTCATGTGTGCGTGGTATTATCAATTAAATGTAGTCAATTCTGGCTATAAGGAACCAAGTTCGCCTATAATTGATCGAATTAATATTCCAAAATGTAGGATCCGGCTAAGAACACCTATACTTCTTCTATGGTTTTTCTTAGATGATTCCTGAATGGAATACCTAACTTTCTTATACCAAAACCAACTTTAATGAATACGGGCAAGATCATAGTAGCTGGCTTGATCGGTGGCATTGTGACCTTCATGTTGGGTTTTTTGACATTTGCCTTTCTCCTGGAGGATTATTTCTTAGCCAATACAGGAAGTGCAGAAGGTGTTGAACGTGAAGACATGCTAATGATCCCGGTCATTCTCGGGCATCTTGCCTGGGGCCTGCTCCTGGCTTATATCCTCGGCAAATTTAATCACATTGATAGCTTCTCTAAAGGAACCTTTTCCGGCGCCATAATCGGATTCCTTGGAAGTTGTGCTGTTGCCCTTATGCAGTATGGCACAACTAATCTGGTGAACTTAACGGGTTCATTGACAAATATGCTGTGTTTGACGATCATATCCGGAATTGTCGGCGGGATAATTGGCTGGGTTTATTCTACAGGTATAAGAGATGAAGTCCTTAAAGAATTTGAAGCTTCTGAAAATATCTCCTGATCACCACACGGCATCAACCTGCATATTTTTGTATCTTCCCTAGTAAGATTTAGACATGGATGCACCTTCAAACTACGAGAATCGTATAGGCTTTTCCCGGGTTGTCCGTGTGGGGAATATCATAGCTGTATCAGGTTCTGCCCCCTTATTACCGAATGGTAATACTGCATCACCCGGTGATCCCTATAAACAAACAAAAGTCTGTCTTCAAATCATGGAAAAGGCCATAAAAGATGCTGGCGGTAATTTAAGTGATACGATACGTACCCGGATCTATTTAAAAGAACAGAAGCATTGGGCAGAGGCTGCCCGTGCTCACGCCGAATTTTTCATGGATATAAAACCGGCCTGTACATTTATTGTAGTAAAAGGATTCATACATGACGATTGGCTTGTTGAAACCGAATTGGACTGTGTTGTCCGAGAAAAACAGACGTTACTATGAAAACATCAGAACCTCCTATTATTGTTGAACAAGATTTTTCTGTGAATGCAGAACGACTCTGGTCGGCCCTTACGGAACCAGATGAAATGAGGCAATGGTTTTTTCCTCAAATGCCAGATTTTAAGGCAGAAGAAGGGTTTTACACAGATTTTCTGATCAGTAATGAAGGACGGAATTTTACGCATGAGTGGACAGTAGTTGAAGTGATTCCGCTTGAAAAGATAACTGTGCGATGGCAATTCACAGAATACCCCGGGGATTCGCATGTTACTTTTTATATCGCTACAACTCCAGTAGGTTCAAGCCTAAAACTTCAGACTGAAGTGCTTGAAGATTTTCCGGACGACGTGCCGGAATTTAAACGGGAAAGTGGTGTAGGTGGCTGGAAATATTTCATCCAGGAAAGCCTTCCGGCATATTTAAGATAGGACCTCATACTTGATTACTCAGCTAAGTAATGAACATTGGTCAACTCTGATTTTGGTATTTCGCCTTTTTACTTCCCTCATAGATCTCGTATTTGAGCAAACGCGATTCCAGGTTGCCGTTCATTACCTTGATCTTTCTTGAAGGCCTCAGGCCGACAAATTTGTGTGCTTCCGGGTCGGCTGTAATAAACCAGGCCTGCGTACCCGGATACCCCCTTTTAAGCGTATCCCCTATAGCGCCATAAAATGATTTAGAATTTATGTTCAATCGCTGGCCATAAGGCGGGTTAAATACCATATGTAAAGGGCCTTCAACAGATTTATTGGTGTGAAAAAAATCTGTGCGTACAATGTTTATATATTCCCCCAGGTTGGCATTTTCGACATTCTGTTTGGCTTTTTCAACCGCAGAAGGAGCCTTATCATATCCGGTGATCGAGTAATGATGTTCCCGAATTTTATTCAGGCTGGCATTTCTGATCGTCTCAAACAACTCCGGGGAATAATTGTTCCATTTCATAAAGGCAAATTCCTTCCGGTTTATATTTGGCGGAATATTACACGCGATCATGGCCGCTTCTATTAGCAGGGTTCCACTTCCACACATGGGGTCCAGAAAATGAGAGCGTCCATCCCAACCGCTGTGCAAAAGCAGTCCGGCCGCAAGTACTTCATTAATGGGTGCAATATTCGTGAGCGTCCTGTATCCTCTTTTATGCAGGGAACTGCCCGAACTGTCCAGCGAAATATGGCATGACCTTTCTCCCATATGTACATGGATACGCAGATCAGGATCATCAGTGTCTACGGATGGTCTTTTGCCATGGGTTTGCCTGAATTTATCTACAATGGCATCTTTTACCCTTTGTGAGAGATACAAGCTATGTTTGAATATTGGAGAAACAGATACACTATCTACAACAAAGGTCTGTTCCGGACTTAGGTACAGATCCCAATTAATAGCAAGTATCTTCCGGTAGAGATCATCCTCTGTATGGATCTTAAGGGTGGCTATGGGCATAAGTACTTTTAATGCCGTCCTTAAATTGAGATTTGCTTTATACAAAAATCCATGATCCCCCATAAAGGAAACGTTCCTTACCCCGGGTTTAATATCACTGGCACCAAGACGGGCCAATTCTCTTGCCAGGAGTTCTTCAAATCCGAAGAGTGTTTTTGCTATGATGGGAAAGTTTGCGGACATAATCTTAATTAGGTGCGTAAAAATACGTTATTTTTACGCCCCCAATTACCCTTGCGTATAAAGGATATGAAGGAATATTTGCTTCCCTTTCTTGCAGTGATCATAAGCTTTCTACTTATGATCATGATAAAAGGCATCCGTGATCGGTCCTTTAAGCTCTTGCTGGCCTTTAGTGGTGCGTTTCTCCTGGCACTTACCGTCTTTGAATTATTACCTGATGTATACCCGATTGATTCCCCAAAAGTACTCGGCATATGCATTCTGGCAGGTATCCTGTTGCAGATCATCCTTGAGTTCTTCAGTCGGGGTGCAGAACATGGCCATATGCACTTTAAAATAACAGGTACTTTTCCCTGGGTGGTTTTTATCAGCCTTAGTTTGCATGCCCTGATGGAAGGCATACCTATTGCAAGTGGTGATACCATTCTTTTCGGAATCGTCATTCACAAGATCCCTATTGCACTAATTTTAAGTGCCTTTATCCTGCAATCCGAAATATCTATCGGGAAAGCCGTTTTATTTATGAGTGCTTTTGCCCTAATGACGCCCATAGGTACGTATTTGACCACTGTCATCCCCGCATTTGAAACCTATCAAATATATCTTAAGGCTATTGTCGTTGGGATGTTCCTTCACATATCTACAGTTATCTTATTCGAAAGTTCAGAAGGCCATACTTTTAACTTCCGTAAAATGATAGCGATCATAGTGGGTTTAATCCTCGCTTATTTTATATAACATCAAATGACGTCCAGGAATATGTAGTACCAGTGGCTAATAGCCCCTGCCAGCACGAAGAAATGCCAAATTAAATGATGATGCGGAATACGCTTCCAGGTGTAGAATAAGATCCCAAAAGTATAGCAAAACCCTCCTAATGCCAATAGGAATATACCTAATGCAGATGAAGAGGATAAAAGGTTTTGCAAGTCAAACACGATCAGCCATCCCATTATGAGATACAGTCCAAGGGAAAAGATCTCATACTTCCCGGTAAAAAAGAGTTTTAATACCGATCCCACAAGGGCGATCAGCCATACGATCGAAAAAATGATCCAACCATTACCATCAACTAATTTGATGAGGGCCACAGGTGTATACGTACCTGCTATGAGCATGTAAATACTGATATGATCCAGAATGCGCAATTGGCGCTTGAGCTTTGGTTGTGATGCCAGATGGTAAAGTGTACTGGCTGAAAAAAGCAGGAATAAGGAGATGCCATAGACGATCAGCGCAAACGTACCGTACTGGGCAGATCCTGAATATTGAAGCAATAATATGACTAAGGCTGGTATGCTAAGTACAACGCCTAATCCATGAGACCAGGCATTTAATTTTTCTTCACGGAGATATGTGAGTTCCATATAATTGCAGGCTAGTGTTTACGCTGTGTTTTAATTATTCTTTATTTTTTGACTTCCCCCATTTATTCGTCAGCGTGGCATAGTCATAATCAAGTACTGATTTTTGCCTTTGTAACTTACTGGATGCGAAGGCTCTCTGAAGAATATCCTCTATCAAATAGTCTTCATGAACCCGATCCGGGTGAAACTGCTCCTTTATACTAATATCAAACATTTTGGCCGTTGTATTGTACCAAAATGCCCGCCATCCACTTCGTAATTCTTTTACTAAACTAAAGGCCGTATTTCCGGTTTGCCGGTAAATTAATTTTACAAGGATCTGGCCTTCAGTCCGTGTCAATTTTTTGAGTTCTTCGGAGAATTCCTCCTCAATAAATTTTTGGACCTTTCTGGTATATTTCTTTTTCTTTCGCTTCGAGGTGATCATATGCAGGGTATCGTTGAGCTCAACGAGTCGTTCCGACGCCATTTTGGCATATGGATATACCTTAATGGTCTTTCGTCTCAGAACATAATAGCGCAGCTTCTCTTTATATGAGGCAAATTCAAGCTTACCAAAAATGTATACTTCCTCTAGATCTATGCTGGCTTTGAAGATTGAATCACCTTCAATAATGATCAACTTTTCAGCAACCGAATCCATTACCTGTTCGGGTACCTGGGCATAGCCCCGGGTGGCGAAGATCATGAATAGTATGAATAAGAATTCCTTTCTCATGTAAGTGATTACCCAAATTTCTTGCCAAAATTAAGCATTATCGACATTAGCGGCTATTAAATAAAAGTGAATATTGCTAAGTTTGCAGAGAACTAATTTAAACGCTGATATGCCTAAAATCCTCAATAAAAAGTCGATCGATTTCTTTGAAAGATACTTGAACAATGCCTCACCTACCGGATATGAGTGGGAAGGACAAAAGATTTGGATGGACTATCTAAAACCCTATGTCGATACGTTTGTTACAGATACCTATGGCACCGCAGTTGGTGTTATCAACCCTGATGCTAAGTACAAGGTTGTGATCGAAGGCCACTCTGATGAAATTTCCTGGTATGTCAACTATATTACAGATGATGGCCTGATTTACGTGATCAGAAATGGGGGTAGTGACCACCAGATCGCACCTTCTAAGTGGGTAAATATTCACACTAAAGATGGTATTGTACGCGGTGTATTTGGTTGGCCGGCGATCCATACAAGAGACAAGGCAAAGGAACAACCACCCAAATTAGACAATATCTTTATCGATATCGGCGCAAAAGATAAAGCCGAAGTTGAGAAAATGGGTGTTCATGTAGGTTGTGTGATCACGTATCCCGATGAATTCGAGGTCCTGAACAAGAATAAATTTGTCTGCCGGGCGCTGGACAACAGAGCCGGAGGTTTTATGATCGCAGAAGTAGCCCGACTCATACATGAAAATGAAGTAGATCTTCCCTTTGGTCTGTATGTGACAAATTCCGTTCAGGAAGAGATAGGTTTGAGAGGGGCTCAAATGATCACCGAAACTATCAAACCAAACGCCGCGATCATAACCGATGTATGTCATGATACGACGACGCCCATGATCGAGAAGAAAAAAGAAGGTCATACCGAGATTGGGAAAGGCCCGGTCATTTCTTATGCCCCTGCTGTTCAAAATAAGTTGCGGGAGCGCATTATTGAAACTGCGGAAAAGAAAAAGATCCCATTCCAGCGATTGGCATCTTCTCGATCCACAGGAACAGATACCGATGCCTTTGCCTATAGCAATGGCGGTGTTGCTTCTGCCTTGATATCTTTACCCCTGCGCTATATGCATACCACGGTTGAAACGGTGCATAAGGATGATGTTGAAAATGTAATCCGACTCATCTACGAATCCTTGTTATCCATAAAAGCTGGAGAGACCTTCAGCTACTTTGATTGAGAACAGTCCGTAAAAATCTATACGATGGAAGAATGGATAGATATTCTTGATGAGAATGGGAATGCTACAGGCAGGACCTGCCTGAGAACTGAAGCCCATGCCAAGGGTTGGTTCCATCCCTGTGTTCATATTTGGTTCTATACCCCAAATGGCGAAATGTTAGTTCAACAACGCGGGGCCACAAAGAGAACATACCCGTCGTTATGGGATGTTTCTGTTGCCGGACATATGGCAGCCGGGGAAGCAGCTCTGGACGCTGCAGTGCGTGAAGTAGCGGAAGAGATTGGCTTGCAAATTAAAGCACCCGATTTAATGAAAGTAGGGGTTTACAAAAGTTATAACGTTCACAGTGAAGTGCTTACAGATGCCGAATTCCTAAATACATACATTCACCCCTTATCTGTTTCAGTTGATAGATTAGTGCCCCAGGAATTTGAAGTAGCTGCATTAAAGTTGATCTCAAGGCAAGAGTTTACCGCAGCCCTACATAAGCCAATTGAGGCTGGACATGTACCTCATGATGAAATATATATTCAAGATGTGCTTGAAATGATCAGGAAGCAGCTGTGATCTGTGCCACTAAATCCTGAAGCGCTGAAGACTTATGAGTGGTCTGTGTACCCCCTTCCATATCTTTTAAAACCAAGGTATCACTGGCAAGTTCATTGGCACCTATCAGGATCACAAAGGGAATATTCCTGTTGTTGGCGTATTTTAATTGCTTTTGCATTTTTGCATCAACAGGATATAGATCAGCGCGAATTCCCCCATCTCTTAGTTTTGCGCATAGCGAAAATGCTTGTTTGGCTTCTTCCGCACCAAAATTGGCAAATAAAACATCTACAGAATGAGATATGGATCCCGGGAAGAGGTTTAATTCTTCCATCACCATATAGATCCTATCAAGGCCAAAGGAAATGCCAACACCACTAAGGCCATCTAATCCAAAGATCCCTGTAAGATCATCGTAGCGGCCGCCACCTCCAATAGAACCCATTTCTATTCCATTGGGTGGGCTTACTTCCAGAATGCAACCTGTATAATAGTTAAGTCCCCTCGCCAGGGTCACATCCAGATCCAGATCAATACATTTAAAATCCATTTCAGATACTGCATCCAGTATTTCTGCTATCTCCACTACTCCTTCAATCCCAATCTTTGAGTTCTCCAAAAAGTTATCGAGTATCCTTATTTTTTGAGCGCTGTCTCCCTGCAAGGCAAACAAGGGCGATGCTTTATCAATAGCAGATACAGCAATGCCTTTTTTCTCCATCTCCTTGATGACGCCTTCGGTTCCAAGTTTATCCAATTTATCAAGTGCTACTGTAAAATCTACCAGCTGGTGTTGGGCTCCGATCGTCTCTGCAATCCCCGAGAGAATTTGCCGATGATTAATCCGAACAGCGATCTCTTTAAATCCGAGTTCATGGAAAACGCGATCGTATAATTGCAATAACTCTAATTCTTGCCATTTTGACCTGGGGCCCACCACATCGGCATCACATTGATAAAACTCCCTAAAGCGACCTTTTTGTGGACGGTCTGCACGCCAAACCGGTTGGATCTGGTATCGCTTGAATGGAAATTGCAGCTCATTCTGGTGCATGACAACATATCGGGCAAAGGGTACTGTCAGATCGTAGCGCAAGGCCTTGTCAGTAAGCTTTGGCAACAATGTCTTGGAATTTTTTGAGCTATAGGTAATATCGTCCACTTTATTTATGAAGTCGCCCGAATTCAATATTTTAAATATTAACCGATCTCCTTCTTCCCCATACTTTCCCATCAACGTGTCCAGGTTTTCAAACGAAGGAGTTTCTATTGGTTCAAAGCCAAAAGTGGTAAAATGCTTTTTAATGCAATCGAGGATATAATGCCGCTTGGCAAGCTCCTGCGGAGAAAAATCACGGGTCCCTTTCGGTATGGCAGGTTTTTTAGACATCTGAGTTAATATGGTACAAATATAGTAGTTTGAAGAAGGTCTTTTCCAGCAGTTTATATTTATTCAACTATCTCATCAAACCACAGAAAGAGTTCACCTTTAGTGATTATTGCGCCTTGCTGGATTAGATCGAATAACTCTTTGCTGCGTTCTTCCGAATAGGATTTAGACGCCGTCAGATATTCTACAAAATCTGTTTGCCAATTCTTTTTAAACCAGGAAAATCCTTCCTCGCTCCTGAGGTCAATTTCGGGATTGAGCACTTTGACGGAGATGAGGCGTATCTCCTTTTCCGCCGCATGAAACAAGTGCATCTGCTGCTCTGAGATATTTTCCAGGTATGTTACATTAGCTAATACCCCTTCCCAAACCAGATCACTAAACAAGTCCAACTCCTCCTCTACTGCCTCAGGTCTCGCGGCCTTCATGACTACCCAATCGTCGTGAGATATGGAGCGTGTAGCCAGAAACCTGCTGAATTCCGGATGCAGTTCTTCAAATTGTTCTTTTGTAAGTCTCGTGTATTTCATAAAAAAAGTCGCCCCAAGAGGAATGGGGCGACCATTATTTGTTACGCTATTTTTCAATTAAAGATATAACGCAGTCCTACCTGAGCTCTCCAACGCGAGCGCTCATCTGTTGCTGTGTTATAGGTATTCATCAGATCCGGATCAAAGGTGTACGTTGGCACATTAGACGCATCAACTGTAACCCCTAATAACTGGTTAAAAGCAGGATCTTCTACAATACCCCATTCAGAATTTATAAGATTTCCTACGTTCAGAATATCAAGACTAAACTGTAATTTATTTTTGTCATTAAATTTCAGATCCTGAAGTACTTTTAGGTCCCATCTCCCTTTCCATGGGGCTTTTGCGCCGTATCGCTCTGCATAAGATCCTCGATTATCACTTAGGTAGTCATCTTGCTGAATGAATGCCTCAAAGGCTTCAGCCTGACCCGCTCCACTGAAGTTCATGGAACTCAACTCCCCAGAAGTAGGAATATAGATCAGGTCATTGATGCTGGAACCATCATTATTGATGTCACCTCCGTAGATGTAGTTATAACGAGCACCACTTGCATATTCAAAAAAGGTAGAAACTGTGGTTCCCGAATTGAATTCCTTAGACAACACGCCAATAAAACGGTGGTTATCTCCATAACGTGAAAATGCAAGGACATCTTGGTTTGCATTTCCGGAAATAGCATTACCCGCAAAAGCATCACCCGTGATCTCTGCTTCAATGGAGTTAACTTCTTTAGAATTCAAAAAGCTATAGGCCAACATGGCATAAAGCCCGTTGTTAAAAGTTCTCTGTCCTTTTAAAGAGGCATTCCACACGCGACCTTTATCAGAATTAGTGAATACAAACGCACTTGTGGGTCCGCCAAAGATCATCGCCTTGTCATCATTTGAATACACAGGACGGTTATCAGGTCCGCTTAAGGTAAGGGACGGATCTCCAAGTCCCCAATTCTGTACATGCGCTGCATTGAGATCTTTAGTATAGGATAGATCTGCAGTAATTTTCAAGCCGTTTTGGAATTGCCTGTCGTAGCCAAAATTTGTTCTCCACACCTGTGGCCATTTAAAATCCGGATCGACCACCTGGTAGAAGAAGAAATCTAATCCTTGCGTCTGATTCCCCAGCCATACAAATGGGAATCTACCCGTAAATATCCCTGACCCACCGCGAAATTGTTCTGTATTCTGACCACTTATGTCATAGTTGAAACCAACTCTTGGCGAGATCAGGAAGTCGTTAGAAGGCATCACTTCGGAATCGAGGAATGTAGCATCGCCGGTATCCCCATCAAAATATTGAATACTTGGAATATACGTGCCCATTGCACCTCCCTTACGCTCTATATTCTCCCGCACTTTATCAACCGTGTCAAAATAGAGAGGTTTATCAAACCTGATTCCATATGTAAGCTTGAATTTCAGGTTGATATCCCATTCATCCTGCAGGTAAAAGGCCATTTGACCCACATTAAGCTCTGATAAGGCCCATCCACCAGGATTTCCAGTTCCGGCTGCATTGAAACCTCTATCGGCGTTAATAGCTGCATTAAAAGCTTGCTGCAGGGATCCTGAACTGGCAAAATTCGGAAAGTCTGTAATGGTGGTTGTTGGGAAAAACACCCCTTGTGCGCCATATACTCCGAGATTGAATGAATTGTCAAACTGGAATTTTTCAAAGGAGAAACCAACCGTATACGTATGGCTTCCTTTATAATAGTTTAGGTTGTTAGTAAGCTGAAATACTTTCTGGTCCAACCTGTTATTAATTGAGAAAGGCTCGTGCCCGGCAATAATGTAGTTGGAGGCTCCAGCTGCATCCAAAATAGTAATAGTCGGTGCAGGAGTGGATAACGGGTCGCGAAAATCATCAAAATGTGTATAGCCTATCTGTAACTTGTTAGAGGCGTCATCTGCGAGCTGACTGTTTAATTCTACCTGTACCGATTTAATATTGTTATTGATCTGATAGCCTGCATTTTCAAATTGCAGCGTGGAAGAGTTTGGCCCACGGAATCCCAGTGCAGAAGGGTGAGCAGGTTTTTGTTTGGCAGCTGACAACCAGTTGTATATAACAGCTAGCCTGTTTCGATCATTGATATTCCAGTCCAGTTTTATGATCCCTTTCTCGGATTCCTGTGCAAAGTTGAAGCCTTCAAAACGACCCGGGTCATAGAATATATCATTTCCAAATTCGTCTTGTCCGATTACGACCTGGCGCAGCAAGTTGTCTACAGTTCTGAAATCTGCTGCTGAGACCCTGGATTCGGCAAGTGTTCCCTGACCAGCGTTAGGGACAAATCCGGCAGTACCTAATTCGGTTTGGTCATCGTTCTCGTAATTAAAAAAGAAGAATAGTTTATTTTGTACAATTGGCCCTCCGATACTTAAACCATACTGAGTTTGCTCTAAGCCTGTTTTGAATACGTCGCTCCCTTCAATCTTACCACCTGTCAGATCATCATTTCGGAAAAATCCATAGGCTGTACCATAGAACTCATTTGTTCCACTCTTGGTAACAGCGTTAACAGAAGCCCCCGTGAATCCTGCCTGGGATACATCGTAAGGTGCAGTAGTTACCTGGATCTGATCAATTGCGTCCAGGGAAATAGGCTGGGCGTTAGTTTGCCCTCCCGGGGTTGCTGCATCCAAACCGAAAGGATTATTGAAGATGGCTCCGTCCAGAGAGAAATTATTGTACTGGTCATTTCTTCCTCCGAAAGAGATACCGGATGTACCTGAAGAAGCTGTTGGTTCGAGTCTAGTGAAGTCTGCTGCAGATCGAGAAATGGTAGGCAATGTTCTCAATTCTCGTGAACCTACACTTGTTTCAGCTCCTG
>JAHHLF010000079.1 GCA_018679315.1 Bacteroidia bacterium
GAAAGAGAACCCATGCTTCCAAGCCAGGAATTGGATAATCACATGCTCAGCTTGAGATCGACTCTGTTCTTTGAAGGTTCCAGCCTGAAGGCAACCCTTGGCTATAGTGCCAATGGAAGGAAAGAATTCGAGGATCACGAAGAGGAGGGCACTCCTATGGAGGAAGAGGAAGAAGGCCCCGCCCTTGACATGCAATTGAATACGCTAAGCTATAATTTGCAATATCAATTGCCTTCAGGGAAGAAATTAGAAACTGTAGTAGGACTGCAAGGCATGCGGCAGGAGAACGAGAATTCCGGGGAAGAGATTTTGATACCTGATGCCCTTACTAAAGACTTGGGCATTATGGCAACCTCACATATTCATTTCGGCAAAAGTGATATCCAATTGGGTGTTCGCTATGATACGAGATCTATCGAAGGAGAAGCCAGCGGCCTGCCTTCTGAAGAAGGATATATCGCCCCTATTGATGTCGATTTTAGCAATTTTAACCTCGCTCTGGGCTATCGGATCGATTTGGGCAGTAAAATGATCGGGCGTCTTAACCTGGCCTCAGGGTTTCGGGCACCCAATTTGGCCGAGCTCACGTCTAATGGCGTACATGAAGGAACAAACCGTTATGAGATAGGGAATCCCAATTTGGGTAATGAGAAAAACTTTCAGGTAGATCTGGCACTGGAATACGCAGATGAGCACATCGAATTTAGCTTAAACGGCTTTCATAATTCCGTTCAGGATTTTATCTATATTGAACCTACGGGCGCTGTTATAGATGAAAATAACGTTTTTGAGTATCTCCAGCAAGATGCCGTTTTATTCGGTGGAGAATTCGGCGCGCATTTTCATCCGCATCCGCTGGATTGGCTTCACCTGGAAAGCACCTATCAATTGGTGATCGGAGAGCTGAACGATGAGAGCGATATCCCTTTGGTTCCTGCCAATAGCTGGCGAAATACGTTACGTGTAGAAAGTCAGAAAAAGAATGCAGATCTTGGCCGCGCCTATGCTTTTATCACCTTTCATTCAGTGGCAGACCAGAATAGGGTTAGTTTTTATGAAACACCTACAGATGGCTATAATCTGCTGGATCTTGGCGGGGGTGCGAATTTGAATTTTATTGATGAAGGCCTTAGCCTAAGGCTCAGTGTGAATAATGTTTTGGATAAAATATATTTTGCGCACTTATCCCGTTTAAAAGCGGATGGGTTGGCTAATGCCGGGCGAAATATAAATATGGGATTGAGCTGGGTGTTTTAAAAGGAGTTTCAGGTCACATCCTCAGCCGTGGTCTCAACGACCTTTTCTTTCTTTGCCCCTTTCAAGAGATAGGTATAGATCCACATGAGGGTAAACGTAGGGATGATGTCCATACCCGGCATCAATTCCTCAACAAAGGTAATAAAGCCGGCAGCCTTGCCGGTTTTTCCTTTATACATTCGTGTCATTAGCCAAGCTGCAAGTGGTGCCCAAATAACATCTGAAAATGCACCAATACCCGGAATAATAAAACTGGCCATTCCGAGGGCATCAAATAAAAGTCCGAGGAATAAATATTTGAATTTGTTGTCGTCTTTCATAAAATTTAAAAATAGGGGTCCGACTTTGCAGGGCAAAAAGGATGCCGAATTTTTGCCTTTCAGATCAGGATAGATCCGAACTGATCAGGCGTAAAAATTCATTCCTCGTTTCGATATTTTTAAACGCTCCCCGGAAACCGGAAGTTGTCGTGACCGAATTTTGTTTTTGAACCCCTCGCATCATCATACACATATGAGCCGCTTCAATTACGACAGCAACCCCTTTTGGCTGAAGCGTATTATTAATACAATTCACGATCTGATCAGTTAATCGCTCCTGCACTTGTAACCTTCTCGCAAATACATCCACTACCCTGGGGATCTTACTCAGACCCACAATATGTCCATTGGGTATATAGGCAATATGAGCTTTTCCAAAAAATGGAAGCATATGATGCTCACAAAGGGAATAGATCTCAATGTCTTTAATGATCACCATTTCATTATAGGACTCTTCAAACATGGCGCTTCGGAGTATCTCCTCCGCATTCTGTTTATAACCCTGGGTAAGGAATAACATAGCCTTGGCAGCACGTTCGGGAGTTTTTACTAATCCGTCGCGCATCACATCTTCACCGATCTCATCAATGATCTTGGAAAAACGCTCCTGGATATCCTTAGTAATCTCAATATTATATTCTTCTAAATTCTTATAAGGGGCCATATTGACGTTTAGGCATTTCAGATTTAACAATAAGTCGAACTATCTATGAAAAATTAACAGGCTTTTTTTGCGAAGCCTCAAATTAA
>JAHHLF010000125.1 GCA_018679315.1 Bacteroidia bacterium
ATTGTGTATCGTAACTATCTGAGATCACCCCGATCTTAACGCCAGCGCCTGTCAGATTCCAGCCCAGGCGGGCAATATTGGAATTCTGTGCGGCATCTCCCTGGCTGTCTATTAGTCCCGTGTTCGGTATTGGAGGAGAAACTTCAAAGACTTGTCGGATGATATCAAACCTCGTATTCAATACCAGTAATTGATCAATAGGGAAGAAAACTGTAATAACACGCTCATCATCGTCCATATTATATACATCACTGATAAAATCGGAAGGCATAATATTGGGAGCTCCTCCAAGATAAGCAACTACGGCAGTATAATTACTTTCAAATAAGACGATCTCAATTAATACTTCCGAATTATTCCGGATCTGATAGATAAATTCATTAGCGACAAAATCAGGATCATAAAAGTTATTTGCCAAAGAGAATAGGGCATTTCCTATGAGCTCGTTAACCTTTGGATCTCCAGGATATCCTGGAATGATATCACAATTAACCAAAAGGCACTCACAAAATGCATCGACCTCTTCCTCAGTACTATTCGAGCCGGGTAAGCCCGAACCATTCCCGGAATGATAGTAGATCACATTGGAACTCCAGTCTTCATCATTGTTGATATTCCCAGACAATACTTTGATACCACCTGTGCCATTTACATCTTCATCATTATTGAAGTTTCCACTTAATACATGTATACATGAATTGTTCAAGTTGATTACTCCATCATTGACGATATTCCCATTTTTAGTCAATAAAGCGTTCGTTAGGTTGATCACTCCTTCATTATTCAGGACGCTCGGACCTATATCGATCACACCATTCGTTACATCCAATACCCCATCATCATCAATATTCAAATTACTTGAAATGGTCAGCGTGGCATTATTGCCAATGAACAATTCCCCATTATTTAGAAGTTTAATGGGTGAATTATTTTGATACGTTATGGTATGATTTATTGTAACCCTTGTATTCCTGATCTCATTGTCGGGAAAAGGATTGGAATTACATTTCCCAGGGCTCCCGATACAATTCCATGCTGCCGCATCGAACCAATCTGAAGAATTTCCGGTTGTCTCATAATCCTGGGCCGCTGCCTCAAAGGAAACCAGAAATAATAGCATGCTACATGCTGATAGTAAAGTAAGAAATGATGGGGATAAACGAAAACAGAGATAATTCTTTTTCATGCCTACACATATTAGGGCTACAGATCCCGGGGGATAAGACATGTATCCGGTTAATTATTATTTCTCATATCTGGGGGTCACTCTGATCGGGGGAGAATGGATGCGGAGGATATTTAGGGCCCGCAGATCCAATAAATCAACATTAAATGTACAAAACTTCTGCCTATGTATCGGAACTTTTACCTTTATTAATTATATATTTTATACGGCTACAGCTGCATCTTCTTCCGCAAAATACATCTTTAATACCTGTTTATTCTTTACTTCGATCTCACCTCTATAGGTAAATTGTTGCTTGTCTTTCAATAATTGATAGGTATTCTCAGAAACGTTGATCTTCCCGGGAATGGAGCTTGATTCCATTCTGGAAGCAATGTTCACCGTACTTCCCCAGATATCGTATGCGAATTTTTTAATGCCCACTACACCGGCCACAACAGGTCCGGAATTAAGGCCGATACGGACTTCAAAGGGGTGGATTCCTGAAGGCGGCTTTTTCATAACTTGATTAACGAATTCGAGCATTTCCACTGCCGCTCTATAAGCATCTTCAGCATGAGTTTTGTTTTCGGTGGGGAGTCCACCCGCACACATGTATGAATCCCCGATCGTCTTGATCTTTTCCAGATTATGCCGCTCAGTTATCTCATCAAAGGCTTTAAAATAGAAATCCACACTTTTTACCAATGCATCTGCCGGCATTTCCTCCGCTGCCAGCGAGAATTCCTTAAAATCCGTGAAGAGAACGGTTATGGATTCAAACTGCTTTGCCTTGATCTGTCCGTGTTCCTTGAGTCCATCTGCCGTTTCTTTAGGGAGGATATTCAGCAGGATCTGTTCCGATTTGTTTCGCTCAAAGGCAAGTCTTTTGTTAGATTTTCGGATATACAGCAATTGATAGATAACCCCTGCAATGATAGCAATAAATAAGCCCAGGGTAATATATAAGAACATTTTGGCCTTGGCATCCCGGTCTATTTGCACCTGTGACAGCTCATTTTGGGCATTTAAAAGTTCAATTTCCTTTTCCTTGTTTTCAGAATCGAATTGGAATCTTAGATCGCCTACGACTTTGGCATAGTCTTCATCCTGGATCGAATCCTTCATGATCTCATGCAATTCTTTGAATTCGAATGCGCGCTTATAATCTCCTAATTCGGAGTATGTTTTTGCCAAGCCCTCATAGGCATCCTCCTGCTCACGTATCACTGCCGTAGTTTTGGCCAATTCAAGCGCATTGTTGTAATTGGCAATAGCCTGATCATATCTTTTCTTTTCGACCTGTAAATTAGCTAGGAAGATATAGGCCTTGGATTGCTCCATTTTTGTCTGATTTTCACCAGATGTCTTGATGGCATCTCTGAAATATTCCTCAGCAACTTGTTCCTTTCCCATATATAGAGAGGCTTGACCCAAGAGCATTAAACAGAGGGAATGATCCATTTCCAGTTTTTGGAAAAGGCCAAGGGATTCTTCCAGATAATCTAAAGAAGCTTCCGCTTCTGAAAATTTGGAGGCAGTTGTTTTGGCTTCTTCCGCCTTTTTAAGATATATCTCGCCAATATTAATTAAGGCAGTAGCTATACCCCTGTCATACTGAATGTCTCTAAACATATCCAGGGCAATGATATAGGCCTCCAGGGCTTGATCATAGGTCTTTTGATCATTCACATAGACGGTGCCGATATTCACATAGGCCGAGCCAATTCGCAAGGTATCCGATATAGCTTCGGCATTCTTAACTGATTTTAAAAAGAAATCCAGGGCTTTAGGATCGTCGCCTCTGGTTTGATAAACTGCCCCTAAATTACTTTGCAGGTTACTAATGCCCAGCTTAAAATCTATCTCTTCAAATATCTCAAGGGATTTAGTCCAGTAATCCATAACCTTATCATAATCCCCTTTTACATAATAGGCAAGTCCCAAATTCTTATAAGCATAGCCAAGATCTACCTTGAAATCGAGTTTTGTTGCCAGATCTATGGCTTCAGATGCGTAAATCATCGCCGAATCCGGCTTACTAAGATATAATTGCGATGATTTATCCATTAGAAACTTCAGGCGGACGGAGTCCACCGGCTGTACGGCAAGAATTTCATCCTGGCCGGTTGAAGGATTGGATTGTGCCCCCAGCGATAGGGGAAGAAGAAAAATCAAAGAAATTAGGGCACACGAAAACAGTCCAAGCCTTTGCTTGATATCGATTGGTTTGTTTTTCACACTTAAATGTAACAAATATTCTTATAGTTAGGGCTAAAAGAGGGAAATCTTCGATCCCGCATTATATGGCGGGCATTTCTTCATTTCACTACAAAAAAAAGGTAGAATATGCTTTCGAGAGGCCCAAATTGTGTGAATTGAGTGCTTTTCTGTATGGATGGTTCTTACTGACGCTACGGTCAGCACAAGTAGTTCTTAGAATTTAATGAACGCAACGCTTTGTTGGGGCAAATACCTAAACAAAATGATGCATCTGTGATCTCAATTAGCAAAATTTATTCAGGCTCAGGTAAATTTGGTTACCCCCGGAACCGGGATCTTGTAGTTCCCGTCAGTGTCGGGCAATGTTGGAGCGATTGAATCCCAGTTAAGATCATCAGGTACCAGTTGTAAGTTGGAATTCAGGGCCTGGTCCCAGCTAATTATATCTCCTGAATAGGTTGCCATCCTCCCCATGATCGCTGTCAATGTGGCTTTTGCTCCGTTCTCAGCATCAGCCAAAAGTTCAGATTTTGTCCTGATAGCTGCAAACAGCCTGTCGTGTTCAACCTGGTACGGATTGGGATCGTTCTGCTCATTTTGCAGGTTGGAGTAGTTGAATTTTTCTCCCCCATTCAGGTCGAAAATGGTTCCCTTGCCAATGTTCATGGAACCCTGACTCCCTTGAAATACCTCATCCACCCTGTTATTACATCCTTTTTGGTGCCTGCATTGACTAGACACCACCGCTCCGGATGGGTAGGTGAACTCTACAAAATGGTGGTCAAAGATCTCTCCATGGTCTTTTCCGTTTCTCACCTGCCTTCCTCCCATGCCCTGGGCCATGGAGGGATATTCCCCGATAAACCAGTTGGCCACATCGATATTATGGATATGCTGTTCCAGGATATGATCCCCGCAAAGCCAATTAAAATAGTACCAATTACGCATTTGATATTCCAATTCACTCTGTCCTGCCTCGCGTGGCCTTACCCAGACCCCTGCGCTGTTCCAATATACCTGACCGGAAACGATCTGTCCCATGGCACCCTGCTGCATCTGGTCGTACATGGTGATGTATTTATTTTGATAGTGGCGCTGAAGTCCAACCACAACATTCAATTTCTTTTCCTTTGCCAATTTGGCCGTTTTTAGAACACGTCTAACGCCTGTTGGATCTGTAGCCACGGGTTTTTCCATGAACACATGCTTGTCTTGTGCAATAGCATATTCAAAATGCAAAGGGCGGAATCCGGGTGGGGTGGCGAGTATCACTACATCGGCCAGGTCAATAGCTTTTTTATAGGCATCAAATCCTGCAAAGCGATTTTTCTTTTTGACCTTGATCTTGCGCTCCCCCTCAAAATGCTCTTGAATAGCAAGAAGACTACCCTCTACTCGATCCTCAAAGGCATCTGCCATAGCTACCAATTCTACATCCGGATCTGCAGTTAAAGCTTGCACAACAGCTCCCGTGCCACGTCCACCGCAGCCAACAACTGCCAGTTTTAATACTTCTACACTGCCCGTTTGCGCCATGGCTCCAAAAGGAATTGCACTGGTTAGTATTGCTCCTGTCGCCAGTCCTGTGGTCTTTACAAAAGATCTTCTGTTAACCGAATTATTCTCCTTGTTTGTAGCTTGTTTACTCATGATATTTAGTTTGTATGCTTTTCTTTCCAATAGAGTTGTTGCTCCCTGGGGCTTGGTGTAATATACGGCCTTACGATCCTAAACCCAACAAATGGGGCATCGGTATGCCACCATTTACTTTTTGGGATCTGCGGATCACGCATTTTCCATCTTTTTTCCGAATACCCCCTTGAGGCACTTCTTAATTTGTCTGAACTATCCTTCCAGGACCCTCCACGTACCACCCTGGGGTAGGTTTTAGCAGGTTTCTCAAATGGATCTACCGTTTTAGTTCGCTTTCGTTTCTTATAAATAGCTGTATTGTAGGCATCCAGAGTCCATTCGGCAACATTTCCGTGCATATCATAAAGTCCCCATGGATTGGGCCTTTTCTGCCCTATTTTCTGATATTTATTATCACTGTTGTCCGCGTACCAGGCAAACTCACTAATTTTGAAAGTGGAATCATCGAATGAATAGGCGGTCTCGGTACCGGCCCTGCACGCATATTCCCATTCGGCCTCTGTGGGCAGCCTGTAAAAGTTGCCCGTTAGTGCAGATAACCATTCACAAAATTTTGATGCCGCATACTGTGTCATACTTGTAGCCGGATACCCTTCTGTTCCCATACCAAAACTCATATCCACATAGGGCGTGGTAGCTCCGGAAACAGCGTCTACATCCAACGAAACCTCTGTTCCCATAAATCCTTCATCCTTATTTTTATCTATCTCACGCGAGATGAACAATAGATAGAGATCCCAGCTAACCTCAACTTCTTGCATCCAAAAAGGTGCAATTTCTACAGTATTGACGGGACCCTCATCTACCGACCTTCCTTTTTCAGAATTGGGACTTCCCATGGCAAAGTTTCCGCCGGGTATGGGAATCATAGAAATAGTAAGGGCCGTTCCGGGAATCTTTTGCTCGTATGCCACGAAGGCTTTCTTTTGACAATAGCTCTTAATGCAAAAAATGCAGATAAAAAATGTGGCAACGATAAGGGTTAATTTCTTCACAAATACCTTGATTCATTGTTTATGCTCAAACAATTTATGAATTAGGACTGATATATGGGTGTACTTTATTTACCTTAATTAAGGATTATTCAGTAATTCGTTCGGATGGCCATCGAATTACTTATATATCAAGATTGAGCTCATTCTCCATATTCTGAATTTGCCTTCTAAGTTTCTTCTTCTTCTCCTCGATCCTCTTGCAATACTCTTGAAACCTTGTTTCATTCCGGATCCTGTCAAAGAAGGGATCATTTGACAGGAAAGGATAATGAAGATCGTCTCTTTTATCCAATTCTTCTAAGTATTCATAGGCCTTTTCAAAATCTCCTCTCGCCGCATATATTCGTGATAGATCTCTTTGGGGCCATGGGCCTTCCAGAATACTGGCATTGCGGCGTTCAATTGCGTCTTCGAAAAACTTGTGAGCCGAGGATTCGCGACCGGTATTATGAAGTATTAAGGCATAATCCATATCAAGGTAATCTCTGGCCACGTAGTACGGCTCTGCTTCTTTCCAATTTCTTGCAAAAAAGTGAGCTACTCCCATCTCATAGGATCCTATAAGGCTATCGCGTGGGGCCACTAAATTTTCTATTAGTGCTATAGCATTATCTGTTTCAGATGTGCTACGGTAATCATTAAGAATATTACCTAAAATGTATTGGTTCTCAAGGCCTTTATCCAAAAAATGTTTCCAGATTTCGAGCGATCTTTCAAAGTTGCCTAAGTCAGAATGTATGGTTGCCAAGGCAAAATAGCCCCTTGGTGACTTTGGATCACGCTTTATTTTGAGTGCAGCATAATCGAAGGCATTTATGATATCCCCTTTGGTATAGTAATCAGAATAATATTCAAATAAACCTGTTTTTGGGTCAATTTCCAGCGCTCTATTTACCCAATTTCTCCAGGTGTCTATCCCCTTAATCCTCTCATATCTGCCAATCACAATGTAAGGGTCGGGGAGTAAGGAATCATTCTGAATTGCTTTTTTAGCATATTCTATACTTTTATTGGACAACTCTTCAAAATTTGCGCCCCAGATTGTCGAAGCACCAATATAGATTTCCGCCAACAAGGAATAAGCCTGAGCAAAATTTGGATCATGGGATATGGCTTGTTCCAGGTACCGAATAGTGGTTTCATTGTATTTTAATTCTGAGAACCAAGCAAAATCATGGAATCTGTCAAGTGCCTTTAAGTAAAATTCATAAGCCAGCAGATTCGATGTGGGTATCTTCTGAATTTGGGATATTTTTTGTTCAGAAACATTCAAAGGTAGCTTTTCTGCAATACCCGTGGAT
>JAHHLF010000101.1 GCA_018679315.1 Bacteroidia bacterium
GATGTCATGATCGCCCTGGATTGTGCCTCGGCAGAATTCTATGTCGATGGGAAATATGACTATGCCAAGTTTGAAGGCGATAAAGGAGCTGTACGCAGTTCTGATGAGCAAGCCCAATACCTTGCAGATCTTTGTGCCAAGTATCCTATTATATCCGTAGAAGACGGAATGGATGAAAACGACTGGGATGGTTGGAAGAAACTGACAGAACTTGTCGGGGAGAAGGTGCAGTTGGTTGGCGACGACCTTTTTGTTACCAATGTGGAACGCCTCTCCAAAGGCATTAATAATGAGATAGCCAATTCTATTCTCATTAAAGTGAATCAGATCGGGACACTGACAGAAACTATCTCAGCTGTGAATATGGCTAAAAATGCAGGCTATACTACTGTGATGTCGCACAGGTCGGGAGAAACGGAAGACAATACTATTGCAGATCTGGCAGTGGCATTGAATACAGGTCAGATCAAAACCGGATCAGCTTCCAGAAGTGATCGTATGGCAAAATACAACCAATTACTCCGTATTGAAGAGGAGTTGGAAAACACAGCCTATTATCCGGGCGTGGATGCATTTAATTTAAATCGATAAATTAGTAATCACGGATACAATCTCAATTAATTTAGGCATCCTATGAATACCTTTCTCTTTGTTGCTGCAGAAAATGACGGACTTGCCAATTGCAAGGCCGGAGGTATGGGTGATGTGGTGAGAGACGTACCCAGACAGATATCAGAGCGAGGAGATAAAGTACATGTCATTGTACCCTCATACAGTCGATTACATGCCGGGGGAAAGCTACTGGCCGAGGTAAGCTTTCCAATGCGGGGTACAACCTATACGGCTGAACTCTATGAGGTAGCACCAAAAAAGGAATTTGACAATATAGTGCACTATGCGCTTCATCACCCGGAAATACAGCCCGGGGACATTGCTAAAATTTATCATATAGATCCGGCTGAACCATTTTATACAGATGCTATTAAGTTCATTATCTTTTGTACTGCGGTGTCTCAAGCTGTGAAAGATGGCTGTTTTGGAAAGGTCGATATCATACATCTGCATGACTGGCATACCAGTTTTATGCTGTTTCTGCGGGAATATCATCCTGATTTTACCATCTTAAAAGATAGCAGATTCGTATATAGCATTCACAATTTGGCAATTCAGGGTATTAGACCCTTTGGGGACAACTACTCATCGGTTGACAATTGGTTTCCGGACCTGGAATATGACAGGGAAGCCATGAAGGATTACCGATACGAGGATTGCATAAATCTTATGGCTGTTGGAATTCGATTGGCAGATGCTGTTCATACGGTTTCGCCATCATATAAAGAAGATGTGCTGCTTCCTAGTAAGCCTCCTGAATTCATCGGTGGAGAGAGCCTGGAGTTAGATCTTCAGAAGGCCGATAAGGAGAAACGCCTTTTCGGGATCCTGAATGGCAGCAATTATAAGAACATTCGCGAAGCAACTTCCGGCACACTTTACAAATTGATCATCAAGGCGCTCTTTGAGTGGGGCCAGGAAGAATCCAAAAAATACAAAGCTCACTTTTTAGCGCATACCGGAGAGAAAGTTGTTCCTTTCCTGGATAACCCACCGGCATTTGTATGCTCATCCGTGGCCAGGCTTACGGAACAGAAATTCTATTTCTTTATGAGATCGCCGGAAGCATTGACCAAGATCCTGGAGAAATTGGAAGCGGTCAATGGGGTGCTAGTCTTTTTAGGTACCGGGATTCCTGAGTATGAGCAAATGCTCAGGGAGATGAGTCGCACCCATTCCAACTTTATCTTTATTAATGGCCAATCTGAAGATGTAATAGATGCCATTTATTTAGAAACGGACCTTTACTTTATGCCCAGCTTGTTTGAACCCTGCGGTATCAGTCAAATGCTTGCCATGAGAAATGGTCACCCCTGCCTGGTTCATCATACGGGAGGATTAAAAGATACCGTATCCCATATGAAAACAGGCTTTAGCTTTGATGGGGATACCTATGATGAAAAGATCCAGAATATGATAGATTCTTTTGATACCATACTGGACATATATCAAAATGATCAGCCCACATGGAAAAAGATACGCGCCAATGCCAAGAAAATGCGCTTTACCTGGAAAAAATCCGTGGATGAATACTACACCTACCTCTATCAGCTGTAAGCAGGGCTAAAATCCCCTGAATACGGTTTTGTTCCCATTGTTAACGTCCTTTGTTTTTAGTACCTTTACTGGACTTTTCATGAACTAGTAAATCACATTAATGTCCGACAAAGCATACTTAGAAATAGGCGGTGAACGATATGAATTTCCTGTGATCACGGGATGAGAAAATGTATCCGCTATTGACATCAAAACACTCCGTGCAAGCACAAAAGTAGTAACTATCGATCCCGGATATAAGAATACCGGCTCTTGTGAGAGCGCCATTACATTCTTAAATGGGGAAAAGGGCATTTTGCGATATAGGGGTTATGCCATTGAAGAACTGGCCAAGCATGCAGATTTCCTTGAAGTGGCTTATTTGTTGATCTTTGGCGAATTGCCCAATGCAGAGCAACTGGAGAAGTTTTTAAGTGACATTCGTAAGGAAGCGCATGTAGATGAAGAAATGAAGAAGATCCTGGATGCATTTCCTCGTACGGCCCATCCTATGGGCGTATTG
>JAHHLF010000281.1 GCA_018679315.1 Bacteroidia bacterium
GAGTTCTTTTACTTCTGCTTTTTTTGCCATTTTAATTTAGTTTACGTTCTTACTTTTAGCAACAACACAGTGGTTCTTATCAAATGATAATAGCCTGCATTGTTTAGATGCTAAACTAATTACCCGGATTCTGAACTATAAGATGCCGGGATTTTATCGGGTTCCGTGATGGAACAATTCAATGAACTTATATAAAGATCCAATTATCGTTTAGAGAACTGGAATTTCTTTCTTGCTTTTTTCTGGCCGTATTTTTTACGCTCAACCATTCTGGGATCCCTTGTCAGTAATCCCTCCGGCTTTAATGCTCCACGATGTTCTTCATTAATTTCACAAAGCACTCTGGAAAGTGCAAGCCTGACCGCTTCAGCCTGACCAGTTGCACCTCCACCGTACACATTCACCTTTACATCATACGAGTTTGTCGTATCAGTAAGCGCAAAAGGTTGTCTAACCTTGTACTGAAGTGTTGGTGTTGGGAAATATTCTTCCAGAGTTCGCTTATTCACCGTAAAATTCCCTTTACCCGCAGAAACATATACCCGGGCAACTGCTGTTTTACGCCTTCCTATTTTGTGAATAACATCCATTATTTAAAGCTATTTAAATCAAATTCTTTTGGTTTCTGAGCCTCCTGCCCATGATCCTCTCCCGTGTATACACGAAGATTTCTGAAAAGAGCAGCGCCTAATTTATTCTTAGGCAACATACCTTTGACTGCCTTTTCTACCAGGGCTTCAGGTTTTTTATCTAAAAGCTCCTGTGCAGTTCTTTCACGTTGCCCTCCTGGGTATCCGGTATAGCGCTGATAGATCTTCTGAGTCCATTTGTTGCCACTCAACTGGATCTTCTCAGCATTGACTACAATGATATTATCTCCACAATCTACATGAGGTGTAAAATCAGGCTTGTGTTTTCCTCGTAACAATTTGGCAACTTTAGAGGCCAAACGACCTAATTGCTGGCCTTCAGCATCTACCAACAACCATTCTTTTGAAACAGTGCTTCTGTTGGCCGATTTTGTTTTATAACTCAGTGTATCCACAGGGTACGCTTTTAGTATTAAAAATCACTCTTCCCAAAACGGGCTGCAAATGTACGATTATTAAGTTGAATTACAAATCGGGGTTCTCATTAAATAGAACGAATATTAAAAATGCCCGGATGGCTGATGGCGTCAATGGATACGGATGTTGCAACTTTTTAAACTTTAACGAAAAATAAATAGATAAAACTGTAACGATTGCTTTTCTCTGTCGTCTTTTAGCTATCAACAAACAACCTGTAATATGTGCCTAAAGAGCAGATTTCTGTTTCTTGCCGTTTTTACACTTTCCGCCACATATGCACAAGATTCCACAGAGGTGGTCCAGAAAAGGATATATACAACTACCTCCATCGGAACAACCCCCGCACCTGCTATAGATGGTAGTTTGAATGACCAGGCATGGGACTTAGTAGATTGGACGACAGAATACATTGAGAACAGACCTGATGAAAATACCCCGCCTAGTTATCAGACGCGTTTTAAGATCCTTTATGATACCAAAAACCTGTACATAGGTGTGAGGTGCCTGGATGGGGAACCTGACAAAATTATCCGGCGTCTCTCCCGTAGAGATGGCTTTGAAGGAGATTGGATAGAATTCAATATAGATAGTTATTTCGACAAACGCACAGCGTTTTCATTCACTGTTACAGCCGCAGGCGTTAAAGGGGATGAGCTTATTTCCAACAATGGAAATAATTGGGATAGTAGCTGGAATCCTATTTGGTACGCGAAGTCGCAAATAGATGAGGAAGGCTGGACTGCCGAAATGCGCATTCCGCTCAGTCAGATCAAATTCAGTAAATCAGAAGATCAGATATGGGGACTCCAATCTACAAGACGATTTTTCAGGGAAGAAGAACGTTCTCTTTGGCAACGTGTGCCCCAGGACGCACCGGGTTGGGTAAGTGAATTTGGTGAGCTGCACGGACTTAAAGGACTGGTACCTCAAAAGCAGCTGGAAATTCAACCTTACTCAGTTGGAAAAGTAGAGAGCTTTGAAGCAGAGCCCGGGAATCCGTTTCGGGATGGAAACAACGGGGATTTTTCTGCGGGCCTGGATGCTAAAATTGGCATTACAAATGACCTGACACTTGACCTGACCATTAACCCGGACTTCGGACAAGTGGAGGCAGATCCCTCGGCTATAGCCCTGGATGGTTTTCAAATATTTTTCAGGGAGCAACGCCCCTTTTTTGTAGAGAATAAAAACATCTTTGATTTTAGGGTTTCGCGCTCAAATGCCGGAAATACCTTTGGGTCGGATAATGTATTTTATTCGCGAAGAGTGGGCCGTCGTCCGCAGGGATTCCCATCGACCACAGATGGCGAATATGTAGATATCCCCGATAATACGCCCATAGCGGGTGCCGCACGCTTTAGCGGAAAAACAAAGGATGGTTGGTCTATTGGCGTCCTTGAAAGTGTGACAGACAGGCGATTTGCCTCTATTGATAATAACGGTAACAGACGCGAAGAACTTGTTGAACCACTTACCAATTATTTTGTGGGTCGCCTACAAAAGGATTTCAATGACCGTAACTCCTATATCGGAGGGATCTTTACTGCTACAAACAGAGGTGAGCTTTCAGAGGGTCTTGACTTTCTGCACAAGCAGGCGTATACCGGAGGATTTGATTTCAAGCATAATTGGAAAGACCGCGTTTGGTATGTTGGCGGAAATATTAATTGGAGCCACGTAAGAGGAAGTGCAGATGCCATTCTTAATACACAACAATCAATCACCCATTTATTCCAAAGAGAAGGCGCAGACCATGTGGAAGTAGATCCTACCCGGACTTCGTTGACAGGCACAGGGGGTAATTTACAATTGGGAAAGATAGGAGACGGACACTGGCGTTTTGAGACCGGAGGTACCTGGCGATCACCCGAACTGGAACTGAATGATATTGGCTTTCAACGCCAGGCAGATGACATCCGGCATTATACCTGGGTAGGGTATAGGACACTCAAGCCCGATAATGTATTCAGGCAGCTCGGTCTAAACTATAACCATTGGACAGCTTGGGATTATGGCGGGAATCACAATTTACTCCAATTCAACACCAATGCCTGGGCGAATTTTAAGAATAATTGGTTTGGCAATCTGGGCTTCAATTACAGTCCGGTCCGTTACAATAATTTTGCGCTCAGAGGAGGACCACGTCTTCGCCAATCTCCATCATTCTCTTTTTGGAATGGGATCAATACGGATAGCAGGAAGAAGATCAGGTTTGGAGTCTTTCAAAATGGAAATCGAGGCCTGGATAATTCCTATTCCAGATATAGCGTAGAATTCGGCGCCACATACCAACCTATTAACGCCCTGCGTATTTCGGCATGGCCCAATATCAGTATTAACCAGGACAAACTTCAATACATAAGTACTGAAGAGGTAAATGGACAGCCGCTTTATCTCAACGGAAAGATCGATCAGCGAACTTTTAGCATGTCATTGCGGGTCAATTATACGATCAATCCCAACCTGACTTTACAATATTGGGGACAACCTTTTATTTCCAGAGGGAGGTATTCTAATTTTAAGTACATAAGTGATCCAATGGCTGAGGTCTTTGAAGATCGAATCACCCCTTATAATGATGGGCAGATCCAATTTGCCGATGGAAGTTATTCTGTAGATCAGGATATGAATGGCACGACTGATTTTACATTTGGCGATCCCGATTTTTCATTTATTCAATTTCGATCCAATCTCGTTTTAAGGTGGGAATACATTCCCGGCTCCGAACTCTATTTAGTTTGGTCCCAGGATCTTTCGGAAAGCGGGGATCCAGAATTAGGACTAACAGAGAGCCTTAATAACACCCTGTTTGGGGATTCTAAACCCATGAACATTTTCTTGATAAAAGCAACCTACAGATTTGTGTTTTAAAGCTCATAAACGATGTTAAAAAAATCGTAATGCCCGCAACTAGGATAGGCGTTTTCTTAAATTTGACCGGAAAGAATTTTCTATGAGTCTGACTAGCCGTGTTGCCATTGCAACCTTCTTTATATTTTTTCTCTTTACATCATTACCTCTGACGGCTCAGGATAGCCTTCAGGTTGCACCGCCAAGAGTATATACTGCCATGGCTGTGGGAAATTCGACCCCTCCCGTTATTGACGGATTATTAACAGACGATGCCTGGAAGAATGCTGAATGGGCAGGTGACTTTATCGAATGGCTTCCGGATGAGAATACTCCCCCTGATGAGCAGTCCAAATTCCGGATCTTGTATGACCAAAAGAATTTATATGTCGCCATTCGCTGCTTTGAAACAGATACAGAAAAGATTGATGCGCGATTATCAAGAAGAGATGGGTTTGTAGGAGACAGGGTGGGTGTTGTCATAGACAGTTATAATGACAAGCGTACTGCATTTACTTTCGTTGTTAATGCGGCGGGCGTCAAAGGAGATGAGTTTATCTCTGATAACGGGAATAATTCTGATGATAGTTGGAATCCTATTTGGTATACGGATACCAACATTGATGAAGAAGGTTGGACAGCTGAAATGCGAATTCCTCTGAGCCAGATCAAATTTGGAAAAGCAGATGAACAAGTATGGGGCTTGCAGGTGGCTCGGATGATATTTCGCGAGAACCAATGGTCTGTCTGGGATCGAATTCCTAGGGAAGCACCTGGCTGGGTAAGCGAATTTGGAGAACTGCGGGGACTTAAGAATATTGAGCCTCAAAAGCAGTTAGAAATTCAACCTTTTATGGTTACCCAGTGGGATACGTATCCTGAAGAAACAGGAAATCCCTTTAGAGATGGCTCAGATGTACTTTTGAATGGCGGTTTAGATGCCAAGATCGGTATTACGAACGACTTGACACTTGACCTGACCGTTAACCCTGATTTTGGTCAGGTAGATGCAGATCCGGGCGCCATTGCTTTAGATGGATTTCAGATCTTCTTTCAGGAACGAAGACCTTTCTTTGTTGAGAATAAGAACATCTTTGATTTTGAATTTGCCAATGGGAATGACAACCTGTTCTACAGCCGGCGAATTGGAAGAAACCCGGCGGGTTTTCCTGATATAGCATCAGATGAATTTGTAGATGTCCCAAATAATTCCACTATCCTGGGTGCGGCTAAATTTTCTGGTAAAACCAAAAACGGCTGGTCCATTGGGGTATTGGAAAGCGTAACCGGGAAAATGAATGCTGAGATCGATTCTAATGGCGACAGACGGGAAGAGATCGTTGAACCCTTGACGAATTATGCCGTTATACGCGCTCAAAAGGATTTTAATGAGCGAAACACCTTCATTGGAGGAATGTTTACTTCTACCAATCGGAAAATAGAAGGTGATCTCGATTTTCTGCATACATCTGCCTATACAGGAGGAATTGATTTCAGGCATATGTGGAAGAATCGCAACTATTTTATAGATGGAAATATAATAGCCAGTCATGTAAGTGGGAGTGAAGAGTCTATTTTGAGAACTCAGGAAAGTCTAACCCACCTCTTTCAGCGAACAGATGCAGGGCACGTAGAAGTAGACCCTACGCGTACGTCACTTACCGGAACAGCAGGCAGGATTTCCCACGGGAAGGATGGAGGCGGTAATTGGAGGTATGAAGGCGGATTCATATGGAGATCTCCGGAACTGGAATTAAATGATATCGGCTTTCTGAGGCAGACAGACGAAATCATCCAGTATGTAGATGTTAACTATTTGTGGTTGAAACCCACATCCTTATATCGCTCTTTTAGAATTGGGGCCGAGCAGTTCAGTTCCTATGATTTCGAAGGCAATTATAATCGGATCCAATACGAATTAGAAGCCGAAATGTCCTATCAAAACCGTTGGTTTACAGAAGTAGGTTTTGGACATAAACCGCGTATTTTTTCTAATACAGTTTTACGCGGGGGGCCGCGATGGAGGTGGTCAGATGAAAATTTTGCCTATTTGTTCTTTGGATCGGATCGCAGCAAGAAGTTCTTCTTTACCTTGGGTTACGTGCGTAGCCAGGCACGGCAGGATAACTTTACTTTTCAACGTTACGTGGTACGACTCGGGTTTCAACCTTTTGATGCCTTCAATTTGTCGATCAATGCGAGCTATAGGCCCAACGTAAATAAAACCCAATATGTTACAGAAACGGCATTCGGTGCAGATCCCAGGTACATTATGGCAGATATCGATCAAAAAACTATCAGTACAGCAGTACGTTTTAATTATAGTATTAATCCTAACCTGAGTGTGCAGTTTTATGGGGAACCTTTTATTTCCAGAGGTATATATTCGAATTTTAACTATGTGAATAATTCCATTGCGGAAGATCTTAATGAGCGTACAACCCTATTGGAATCAAACCAGATCGCTTTTGCAGACGGCACCTATTCTGTAGATGAAGATATTGATGGAAATATTGATTATACCATTGATGATCCCGACTTCTCGTTTGTCCAATTTCGTTCCAATCTTGTTGCCCGTTGGGAATACATACCAGGTTCAGAGATCTTCCTGGTATGGTCTCGTGGAGTGACCGGTTTCGGAGATCCGCTCGATACGCTTGGCAGGAGCCTGGATGAACAGATCCTGGGTGAAGAAGCAGATGACACTTTTTTAATTAAGGTAACTTACCGCTTTGTCAGGTAGGGATTCGCCTTATTCTATATACTATTACCCCCTTTTCCCCGTTTTTTTAGTTATAAAACTCTAAATCAAATAAGATGAATCGTTTTTTACTGCTGGCAAGTTGTATTCTTTTCCTTAGCACATCCTGTTCTACGGATAAAGACAATGATGGTAACTCCAGCGACAGTATAGTAGGCACCTGGGATGCTACTGCATTGCAAATAGACAATGAAACGGCCTCCGACGATGCAAAAAATGCACGGGATATTCTGAATTTTCTAACGGCGAGGGATTGTTATATCATGACCTTGAGTTTTAGGGCGGATCTTACCGTAGATACGGAGAATTCTGTAAACTATCTTGAGATCAATGTCAATTCAGATGGTACCGGCCTCGATGTACCATGTCCTACCCAAAGTGATATGGAATCAAGCACATATACTTATGACAGTGGAACGCTGATCTATATTGATTCCGATATGCAATCTGTCACTATAGCGGTGGAGATCGATGGAAATACAATGCTAGTGGATGCTCAGGACCTCGATATACCAAATTTTAATGACAGCGGTAAATTGGTATTTGTAAAACGATAAGAAACTAGAAAATATACATTTAAAGCCCTGCATTTTTATGCAGGGTTTTTTAATGCGCTTCTAGCCAATTCTTCCCTGTACCCAAGTCAACAACAAGTGGGACTTCCAGGCTGTATGCACGCTCCATTTCCGACTTCACAAGTTCTTTTATGTGGTCTAATTCGGTCTTGTGCACATCAAAGACAAGTTCATCATGTACTTGCAAAAGCATTTTCGTCTGTAGATTTTCTTTTTCCAGTTTCTCATGGATTTTGATCATTGCGATCTTGATGATGTCTGCAGCGCTCCCCTGAATGGGTGCATTGATCGCAAGGCGTTCTGCAGCCCCTCTGACGACCTGATTCCCTGCATTGATATCCCGCAAATACCTCCTTCGACCCAAGACGGTCTGTACAAAGCCGTGCTCTCTTGCAAAATCGATCTGTTCACTGATATAATCCCTTAGTTTTGGATAGGTCTTATAATAGGTTTCGATCAATTCTTTGGCTTCCGTCCTGCTGAGATCTGTCTGGTTGCTTAGCCCAAATGCCGAAACGCCATAAATGATCCCAAAATTAACCGTCTTTGCATTTCCCCGTTGTTCTCTCGTTACCTCTTTCAAGGGGACATTAAATACTTTGGAAGCCGTTGATGCATGAATGTCCTCTCCATTTTTAAAAGCTTCGATCATATTGGTTTCCTTACTCAGGGCGGCTATAATGCGTAATTCTATCTGAGAATAATCCGCAGCTAATAAAATGTGATCCTTATCTCTTGGGATAAAAGCTTTGCGTACTTGTCTTCCCCGTTCTGTTCGGATAGGAATATTCTGCAGATTTGGATTATTACTGCTCAAACGGCCCGTAGCCGCAACAGTTTGCATATAGTCTGTATGCACTCTTCCTGTATTAGGATTTACTTGCTCTGGCAAGGCATCAACATAGGTGCTTTTGAGTTTAGTTACCCCTCTGTAATTTAAGACATCCCGTATGATCTGGTGATCTTTTGCTAATGAAGACAATACATCTTCGGCCGTGGAATACTGGCCGGTTTTAGTCTTCCTGGGCTTGTCTACCAATTTCAATTTATCGAATAGGATCTCACCCAATTGTTTGGGGGAAGCAATATTGAATTCGATTCCGGCCTGCTTATAGATCTTGGCGGATAAGTCCCTCATATCATCTTCCAATTCGGATGATAGCTTATTCAGGAAATCCTTATTGAGATTGATCCCTTCCAACTCCATATCGGCAAGTACTCTTAATAGGGGCACTTCAATTTTTTTAAAGAGATCATCGGTTCCTGCCTCAGCTAATTCCTTTCTGAAATGCTGCGCTAATTGATAGGTAATGTCTGCATCTTCTACGGCATATTCAGTCTGTTGCTCCAGCGGTACCTGGCGCATGCTCAATTGGTTCTTTCCCTTTTTACCGATCAGGCTTGTAATACTGATGGGGGTATAATTTAAATAGGTCTCTGCAAGCAGATCCATATTGTGGCGCATATCCGGATTTATCAGATAATGTGCCAGCATGGTGTCAAAAAGTGGCCCTAAAACAGGGATATCATATTGCTTTAATACCTTAATATCGTACTTCAAATTCTGACCGATCTTCTCAATTTCCGTACTTTCAAAAAAGAGTCGAAGTTCATCTAATAATGCATTGGCTTCATCCCTGTTTTCCGGTAAGGCTACGTAATAGCCTTTGCCCGATTCCCATGAAAATGCAATACCAACCAATTCGGCATGTAGTGGATCGAGGGATGTGGTCTCCGTATCAAAACAAACAGATTTTTGCTTCATCAGATTTTTGACGAATAATTGAAGTGCCATGCCCGCATTCACACTTTGATAGACATGAGGTACGTCCTTACAGGTTTTACGTCCTGAATACGTCGTCTGGGTTGATGCCTGGGCACCACCATCCTCGAATAGGGCGAACTGACCGCTACCTGCAGGCCCGGAGGATGTTGGTTTAGGGGCTGTTTCTTTGCTGTTCTGATCGACTTCTTCTTCCTCAGTAAATAGCTTGATGAATTGATCCCGCAGCCTTCGGAATTCCAATTCGTCAAATACCTCTTGTACTTGTGGAATATCCGGCTCGGACAATTCGTAGTCTTGTGCATCGAATTCTACCTCACAAGTGATACAGATCGTTGCCAGTTGTTTGGAAAGTCGGCCCAGTTCGGCATTGGCTTCTACCTTTTCTTTCATCTTCCCTTTAAGCTGATCTGTATTAGCCAAAAGATCCTCCAGAGATCCAAATTGCTGTATAAACTTCTTTGCGGTTTTATCTCCAACTCCGGGGAGTCCAGGTATATTATCACTGGCATCTCCCATCATACCGAGATAGTCTATAACTTGTTCAGGTCGCTCCACCCCAAAACGCTCCTGTATCTCAGGGATACCCCAGATCTCGATGCCATTGCCCATGCGTGATGGGCGGTACATAAAAATATTTTCAGAAACCAGCTGCCCGAAATCTTTATCCGGGGTTACCATGTAAACTTTATATCCTTCTTTTTCTGCTTGTTTTGACAAGGTTCCTATGATATCATCTGCCTCCAGACCGGAGACTTCAATCACTGGAATATGCATGGCTTTTAAAATCTTTTGGATATAGGGGATTGCAATGCGAATAGCATCTGGGGTTTCATCTCTATTGGCTTTGTATTCCGGATAGAGTGCCGTACGTTCTGTGCTTCCGTCTTTATCGAAACAAACGGCAAGATGATCCGGTTTCTCGCGGCGGATCACATCCAGGAGTGAATTCATAAATCCCATGATCGCGGAGGTATCCATCCCCTTGCTATTTATCCGTGGATTTTTGATAAAAGCATAATACCCTCTAAAGATCAAGGCATACGCATCAAGTAAAAAGAGTCGTTTTTGTTCAGCCATTTTTTATTAAGAGTGAATCTCAAAGCTACGAATTCTCGGGCGTTCTTTATATCAGGAAATATGACTTCCCGATGGATGATTAATATGCCCTTCAGGAGAGTATACCCGATATGTAAAACCAGGCTGAATGCAATAACCCCCGGTTAGACCCTGCTTGTTGATAGCAATGAAGCCTACCTGGAAATCTAATTCAGGATTTTTGGCTACGATACGGCGGACGCCTTCTTCGCAGGCTTGTTGTGGACTCATTCCCTGTCGCATCAGTTCTACAATAAGAAAACTCCCCACGGTTTTTACGACCTCTTCTCCTACGCCTGTAGCCGTTGCACCTCCTATTTCATTGTCTACAAATAATCCCGCCCCAATGATGGGGGAATCCCCAACACGTCCTTTTAGCTTGTACGCCATACCACTGGTAGTGCATGCCCCAGACAGATCGCCGTTTTTATCAATAGCAAGCATGCCTATGGTATCATGATTTTCAATATTGATCACCGGCTTGTATTCCTTGGTCTCCAGCCAGGCTTCCCATTCTTTTTTTGATTTATCGATGAGGAGGTCTTCTTTCGGAAATCCTTTTTCATAAGCAAACAATTCTGCCCCATTACCGGCGAGCATGACATGAGGGGTATCTTCCATCACTTTGCGAGCTACAGAAATGGCATGGACAACATTTTGAAGGTAGACCACAGAACCACAGTTCCCAGCCTTATCCATTATACAGGCATCACAGCTTACCTGTCCATCCCTGTCAGGTCTACCGCCTTTACCTACAGATTGATTATTGACATCTGCTTCTTCGATCATAACACCTTGTTCGACAGCATCTAAGGAATTACCTCCGTTTTGAAGCACAGACCAGGCCTTGGAGGTAGCATTGGGGACATCCCAGGTGGCAATAACTATAGGATTGATTTCTTTTTGAACTGCTACCTCAGATCCTGATTTCGGATCCTGGCAGGCGATCATGGTTGAGGTGGCTATTCCGGCTGTGGAAAGCGAAGTAACCTCTAAAAATTTTCTGCGTTGCATACTTAGGTTCTTTACTTTTATCAGATTAAATATAGGTATATGCTGGTAGAAGTATGTGTTCAAGATCTGGAAGCCGCAGTATTTGCGGTCAAAGCGGGCGCAGATCGGCTGGAACTTTGTGAAAACCTTGTCGTTGGTGGCCTAAGTCCATCGGAAGCCCTGGTTCGCAATATTCAAAATTCGACCGATATCCCTGTACATGTTTTAGTACGCCCCAGGGATGGTGGTTTTGTTTACACAGCTTTCGAATATGAAACTATCCTACAGGAGATCCACCTGTATAAAAGATTGGGGGTTGCAGGTATTGTTATTGGTATTTTAAAGGAAGATCAGACCATAGATCTGGACAGAATAAGGGAGATAAGAAGTCTCACGAAAGATCTGCATTTAACTTTTCACAGGGCCTTTGATCAGGTGCCTGATCCTATGCATGCCATAAAAGTTCTTGAGGATATAGGCGTAAATACGATACTTACATCCGGACAACAACCGACGGCTTTAGAAGGGCTTGATCTATTACAGGATCTGAAGGAATTGGCTGGGGACTTGATCATCATGCCGGGAGCTGGGATAAACCCCGAAAATATCAACACGTTTAAAGTTGCAGGGTTTAGTGCCATTCATTTCTCCGGCACAAGAAAAGTAGGACATGCCCTGGATATTCCGGGCACAGGACATGAACACCTTAAAGTGAAAGAAACAAAATTAGTCTTTGAGCCGGATTGGGTTCGTTTAATGATCAATTGCGTTAAATAATACCAAAGTATCTTTTACGCTACTTGTAATAGGATATATTTGTAATTGTTAAAAAACCGCCATGATTCGCTGGATCATCTTTATTGCTATATACATCTTGCTGGGTTTTTACTCCTTGCAAGCTATTAAAACTGCTTCGCGCTACCCGTGGACCTATTATGCGTTTATTCTGATTGCGCTTTTGATCCTTGGAAACTTTATTTATCAATTTACCTGGGGTGCAGCAGAAGGGCGTGTATTGAGCAGGCCAAAAAGTTATGCTTTTGGATTCCTGACCGCCATCATTACTTTTCAGATCATTACCATTATGTTTTTGTTTTCCGAAGATATCTTTCGATTCCTGACGGCGACATACCAAAGACTATTCGGGACTACACAAGAGTTTAGCTTGCCTGCGAGAAGGCGCTTTCTTAGCTTGGTAGCCCTGGGCCTTGGAGCAATACCTTTTGGAGCTTTGCTCTATGGAATGTATCGCGGTAAGTATAATTATAAGGTACTTAAATACGTCCTTGAGTTTGACGACTTACCTGATGCTTTTGACGGCTACCAGATCACACAGATCTCGGATGTGCATAGTGGAAGTTTTGACAATCGGGATAAAATAAGCTACGGTGTTGACCTAATTAATAAACAAAGGAGTGATGTTATATTTTTTACTGGTGATATGGTTAATAACAAGGCCAGTGAAATGGAACCCTGGGCCGATCTTTTCACGCAACTGGAAGCAAAAGATGGGAAATTTTCAATTCTTGGGAATCACGATTATGGAGATTATGTTCCCTGGGATACGGAAGAACTCAAATCACAAAACCTGGAAGAACTCAAACGTATTCAAAAGGAAATGGGATTCCAGTTACTGCTTAACGAGAGTAAATACCTGGAGAAAGGATCAGAAAGGTTGGCATTGATCGGTGTGGAGAATTGGGGGCGCGGAGGTTTTAAAAAAGCCGGAGATCTCAAAAGAGCGGTCAATGGTGTCAAGGCTGAAGATTTCAAGATCCTCTTAAGTCATGACCCTTCACATTGGGAAGATATCGTGATCGATGACGACTATCACTACCACCTCACATTAAGCGGCCATACACACGGAATGCAATTTGGAATCGAGATCCCGGGTGTTATCAAGTGGAGCCCTGTCAAATGGCGATATAAGTACTGGGCTGGTATTTACAAGGAAAAGGAACAGTTCATTAATGTAAACCGCGGATTTGGATTTATTGGGTATCCGGGTCGGGTTGGGATCTGGCCTGAGATCTCTGTGATAACCTTAAAGAAGAAAAATTTAACGTGAATTTAACCTCTCCAAAAGCCCTAATTTCAATTCATTCCACGGGATTTTAACATTTTTTACTACATTTGGCGCATAACCCAAAGTAACAACTACGTATGTCTAAGTTCGGAGAGCTCATTGACCTAACTATCCCCGTCTTGTTGGACTTCTACGCAGAATGGAATGAACAATCTACGGCCATGCATCCTGTCTTACGTGATGTGGCAGCTGCGCTAGGCGATAAGGGGAAGGTCATAAAGATCGATGTCGATAAAAACAAGGAGTTGTCACAAGCACTCCGTATTAAGGGATTACCGACATTAATGATCTACAAAAAAGGTGAAATGGTTTGGCGTCAAAGTGGGGAACAAGATGCCAATACGCTAATAGGTATCCTCAACGAATATATCTAGTTACTCAATTGAATCGGTAGCTTCTGTAGTATCTGGCTCTGCTGGTGCGGATGTGTCTGGTTGGACTGTATTCTCCTGAGCTTCATCTTCCATAAAGCTATCTCTGTAAAAATGACTGAACTGATCTATATGATCATTGAATAACGCAGTCTCTTTTTCGGCCATTTCCCGGTCATCATTCGCGATCAGAATATCAATGTTTCTACGATAGCCTTCCATGTCTGAAATGATATCTTCTATCTTCTCATATTGCTCATCCAGCGGGATCCCGGCATAATAGTCTAATCGTTCTCTGTAGATCTTCTTCAGTTTTTCAAAAACAGCCCGGGCTTTATTTGTTTCTCCCACTTTATAATATCCATCAACAAAGGGTTCTACAAAAGTGTAGAATCCAAAATGCTCAACCGGGATATTTTCCATTGCCAGATCAATGATCTCCTTAGCCTTCTCAATTTTCCCTTCCGACAATAAGGCTTCAGTAAGCCGCGCTAAATTGCTGCGGAATGAAAGTCCCTGGATACGTGTCTGGGTGTCGTGGTATATATCAGGGCTACCACTGTTGCCCCATTCCCAACCTTTTACAATATCGTACATAAGATCTGTATCTATTCGACCCATTTCAAATGCACTCTCATTTTTCGTTTTGATCGGAACCAATTTGTAAACAAGTCCGTCCAGTTGAAGATAATCCTTCATCCAGATGTACTCTGCCTTGTCGAAACTTCCGCCAGAGAAATAAATAGGCCTTTTCCAATCGTTATTAGCGAGTATGTCGAGCA